>CAZDBA010000075.1:0-23362 GCA_964503615.1 uncultured Pirellulaceae bacterium | reverse complement strand
TGGCAGGAGGAATCAACGAGACGAAGCGAATTATCAATCGAGCCGTCGAGCTAGGTATCAACGCAATCGACACAGCCCCAGCTTATGCCGATAGCGAAGCGACCGTTGGTGCGGCAATTCAGGAAGTCGATTCGCCGTTGATCATAACTACAAAACTAGGTGGCAAACCACAGCCGTTTGATCCACAAAGCGCCGATGCCCTACGGTTTTCCGTCGAAGATAGCCTCCGCGTCCTGGGCCGCGATCATATCGATTTGTTGATGATTCACGAACCGGATCGCCCGCAACAATACCCTTGGTGGACGAACTACTCGCCCTTGCAAGGTCCTGTGTTAGAGGTCATGCAAGAGTTTCAGCGCAAAGGGCTGGTTCGTTTCATTGGCTTGGCCGGGACGACGGTCACGGAGATGGATTTTCTGGTCAAGTCGAATTTGTTTGACGTCGTTTTAACTGCGTTCAACTACAACGTACTGTTTCGCGAAGCAAGATCCACCGTGATCGAAAGTGCTCTCCAGCGCGATATGGGAATCGTAATGGGCTCGGCGTTGGGACAAGGCTTTTTGACTCGGCGCGCTGGCGACGAGTTGGCTAATCCGCCAATCTGGTTGTCACCGCAACGAGCCGAACAATTTCGAGCTTACTATGATCTGTTGGATCAAGCCGCAATGCCGGCTCACGAACTTTGCCTGCGTTTTGCCATTAGCGATCCAGCAATTTCCACAATCCCAGTCGGTTGTAAAACGATGCAGCATCTTGAATCGAGCGTCGCGGCGATCAACAAAGGGCCGCTTTCAAGCGATTTACTGGAACGACTGGACCAAATCGCCAACATGGTCCCCTATCGGCCTTACGAGGAACCGATGATTTTGCCATTCCAGCGAGCTTATACTGGGCCCGGGATCGCAAACATGGGCTCTGCCGTTCAGGTAGGAAAATTGGACGATAACTAAAACACAACTTCGCTTAAGAGAACGAATAAAGATGAACCCGACATGCCTGACAGGATTCGTGGCAGCCTGCACCCTGATGATCGCAGTGGGATTTACCGTTTCGATTGCCAATGAAACAAACCCGCAACAGACTGTTAGCAATGACAGTCCTACAAACCAGGGCAATGACGTAGAAGTTACTCATCGCTTTCTCGCATGTGGGAAAACGACCTACATCATGGAACCCAACGGCAAGCCTTCCTGGACTTATCCCGCCTCCACAAGGGATGGCTACGTGATGGAAGATGGTCAGATCTTGCTGACGCTTTCCCGATCTAAAAAGCACAAAGGGGGCGCCGTGGTTTTGGTTGACCCCGTCTCCAACGAGGAGACTTTGCTTTGGCAAGGCACTCAGGCCGAAGTCAACAGTGCCCAACCGACCGACACAGGCACTTTCGTCTTAACCGAGGCAGGCGAAAATCCGCGACTGATCGAAATCGACGGAGATGGTGAGGTTCTAATCGAATTCGGATTAAAGTGTCAAAAAGAGAAGACACACATGCAGACGCGAATGACTCGCAAGCTGGCCGACGGCAGCTACCTCGCCCCGCACCTCCTTGATTTTGGGGTCTTCCAATACGATTCAGAAGGTGATGTGATTTCAAAGTTTGACACATCAGCCGAAAACGATCCGGAGCATGAGATCCACAATTGGCCATTTACTGCCATCCGACATGGAGACGGAAACACTTTAGTTTGTCTGACGCACGGAAACCGCGTTGTTGATTTTGACTCCGAAGGCAACATCGTTTGGGAGTTGAGCAACGACGACCTACCCGGAAACTGGATTCAAGACGCATGCGGCGCGCAAGTCCTGCCCAATGGAAACGTAGTGATAACCAGCTACGCAGGAGGCCGAGTCGATCGAAAAGCACCCAAGCTGATCGAAGTGAATCGAGAAAAGGAAGTCGTTTGGAAATACGCTGATAGAAAAAAAGTAGGTATCCACCACTTTCAAATCCTCACCACCAACGGCGAAAAGATAACCAACCCGAAGAAGTAGAAAGGGATTCTGGCGAATCCCACTACCACGGGTTGCTTAAACCTGCTCTTTAGTTTGCTGCTCTCGCAAAAGTGGGAACAAGATTACGTCCCGGATCGTTTGCGAGTTGGTCAACAGCATCACCAAGCGGTCGATTCCGATTCCCAGTCCACCGGCTGGCGGCATTCCATTACGCAAAGCCCTCACGAAATCGTTGTCCATTTTGGCCATCGAATCTTCAGCGGCCAAACCTTCCAATTGATTCTTGAACAACTCTTCCTGAAGATCAGGATCGTTCAGTTCGGTATAGGCGTTTGCCAATTCCATGCCGTGCACGAACAACTCAAAACGCTCTGCGATGTCAGGGTTGTCTGCTTTTCGCTTAGTAAGCGGGCAAATGCTGGACGGATAATCGGTGACAAAAATAGGACCGACCAATGCATCTTCGACTTTTTCTTCAAAGACATCGTTCTTGATCACATCGCGGTGTCGGCCTTCGGTTTTAATACCCAAAGACGCTGCCAATTTCTCGATGGCTGCGTGATCGTTCGCATCAACGCCTGCGTTTTCGGTAAACAATTCGTCGTACGTTTTGCGCTGGAAAGGTACTGAGAAATCGATCTCTTTGTCGCCCCAAGGCAACATGGTTCCGCCCCCAATCGCTTTGATCGCATCGGCGATGATGTTTTCGGTAAGATCCATCATCGAGTTGTAATCGCCGTACGCTTGATACACTTCCATCATCGTGAATTCAGGATTGTGCTTGGGGCTGGTGCCTTCGTTTCGATAGACTCGTCCCAGCTCAAAGACTCGCTCCATTCCGCCGACCATCAACCGCTTGAGATGTAGCTCTAGCGCGATCCGCATGTAAAGCTTCATGTCCAGCGCATTGTGGTGGGTCTCAAAAGGTCTCGCGGCCGCGCCTCCGGCAATCGTATGCAGCGTGGGGCCTTCGATCTCTACGAATCCCTCATTGCCAAGTGTTTGGCGAATGGAGTGCACAATCTTGGTACGATCCAAAAATCGTTCGATCACGCCTTTGTTGTAAGCGAGGTCAACGTACCGCATTCGTTGACGCAGTTCGGGATCTTGCAGACCATGCCGCTTTTCGGGCGGCGGCTCGAGGACTTTGCAGAGAATATGGATCTTCTCCGCAAAGATCGTTAGCTCTCCTGTGTTCGTGTAACCCAATCGGCCATCGACGCCGACGAGATCGCCCAGATCCAGATTCTGCACCAACTCCCAATTTTCGTCGCCAACCTGTTTCTTACCAACGAACAATTGGATTCGGCCGGTCCAGTCGACGATGTTCAGGAAGTGCAGCTTGCCGCCTTCTCGACGAACATGAATTCGCCCCGCTGCCCGAACAGTGGGGCCCGTCAATTCGCCTTTGCCCAGCTCTTGCTTCCAAGCCTTGAAGTCGAACTCGACATTTTCGTCGCCGACTTCTGGGGGCAATTCGTGCTCGGTTCCATCGACCACATAACGAACTTCGGAAACTCGCTCGCAAATTTCTTTTAATAGAACTCGATCATCGAACCGGTGACCATAGGGATCGTGCCCCAGTTCGATAATGGTCTGGAGCTTGCGTCGCCGTGATTCAAACGGATCCTCAGGTTGGTCAGTTTCTGCGTTCATGGTTCTATAAATATTGAGTGTTAAATTCTTGCGAGAAAAGCCCGCCCGTTTTAGGCAAAGCTGGGCCAAAAGCAAGCGAACTTTCGAAGCAGTATTCTACGAACGCGAGCCAGAATTCGATAGGGAGTGCATTTGGAGCGGTTACCGCGGTTCTTACCTTCAATCGTACCTGAGTTTGTTACAACGAGCGGTATAAATCGGTTACAACAGGAGAAGAGGAAGGTTAGACCAAACTTGCTTTTTGCCCACGAGCCAATCGTTGGTGCCAACGAATCATGCAACTTTCGCAACTCGTATACCTGCTCCCTCTGGCCAGTTTGTGGGCCTTTGCCGGTTTAGGCGAGCCGATCACGATGATCTTGATCGCTTCGACTCTCTTTTTCGCGATTAAGACGCAGACCCTGTTAATGTATCGGGCGAAGTTAAAAACCAAGCGGGCTGATCTGGCTAAGATTGATTTTCCGAGTTGCCTGGTTTGGTATTCAGTATGGTGGGGTTTGAAGCCAAGCGAATTTTTTAGCCGCCGATCACTCGTATCGCTCAACAAGAATGAGTTGCTTTTTGTTGGGGCCAAGATTTTGCTTGGATTGGTTTTAATCACTCTGATAGTTCCGCGAGTCCATGCCAGCGAACAACCTTTACTCGCCGGTTGGCTGGGGATGGTGGGTATCGTTTTTTGCATGCATTTTGGCTACAGCCATCTGAGCGCTGTCATCATGCAGTCTCGCGGGCGAAACGTCACCCCGATCATGAACAATCCCGCACTCGCTAAAACAGTCTCCGAGTTTTGGGGCAAGCGATGGAATTTGGCGTTTCGCGACTATGCACACATTACTTTGTTTATGCCATTGGCCAAAAAGTGGGGTGCTGCAATCGGTGCTCTGGCTGGGTTCGCTTTTTCGGGAGTGATCCACGAGCTGGCAATTTCGGTTCCAGCGCGCGGTGGTTATGGGTGGCCGATGCTGTACTTTTTGATCCAAGGACTGGCGGTGCTGATCGAACGCCGCATGACCAAGTCCGGTTGGCTGGACAGCGATTCGTTTGGAAGTCGCATCTGGACGATCGCAATCGTTGCTTTGCCTGCCCCGCTCTTGTTTCATCAGGCTTTTGTTTTACGCGTCATCAATCCGATCGTTGGATGGTTTGCCTTATGTTGAAAATTTTGATCATGATCGGTGGCGTGCTACATCTGGCTACGTTGTTGGGCAGCGCTCAAGTCCCCAAAGAGATGAAATTCACTGAGGAACTGCCGAAGCTAAATCGTTTGTTGCAACATTGGATTTGGACGGCCGGCGGCTACATCGTTTTAAATATCGTCGCGTTCGGTTTGGCCAGTCTGCTTTTGGCTGACCAGCTTGTATCAGGCACCGTTTTAGCGCGCAGCGTCTGTGGGTTTATCGCAGTGTTTTGGGGGATCCGATTGTGGATACAACTGTTTGTGTTTGACGCCGAACAGTACCTGCGCAATTGGTTTCTACGACTGGGGTATCATGGGCTGACTTGCGTTTTCGCCTATCATACGTTGGTTTATGGATACGCCGCCGTTTTTTCCAACTAAGTTTGCTCAACCTATTCTGAAAATGCGACAGTAGAAACAGTGCAAGTGATTTCAGCCTCATTTCTTTTTCTTTCTCTGGTAATTAACGTGGACAAGTCATGAACGGCGAAGTCACTTTAGACGCGCGGATGCGAAGGACAGCTTTTTCCTCGCTAACGCGTCGGGTTTCCTGTTGCGGGTTGAAGTTTACTCTTGGACGGAAAACCGGTGACCCACGTATGCGCTGCGGTTCTTCTCTAAAAAAACGAGCATTTACGTTTACGTTTTCGCAAATGCTCGTTAAACCTGAAGCGTCAATAGCTTATCTTGTTGACAGGATTTTTCGGACGTCGTTAGTTGACTGACGAAGTGTTAGACGACTAGCAGATCAGCGATTGGCCACTTTACGATGAGTGGGGTTCTTGAGTGAAGTTGGCAACGGGGAAACAAAAATGTGCTCCAGGTCACCTTGCACGATTGTAAGAGTCGACTTGTTGTTTGTTAAAACTGCGTTCATGATTAATTAACTGAAATTGAGTATACTGCAACTTCCGAAATCCGTTTAACGAATCTACTTCAATTGATGGACCTAGCGCATGGTTACACGTCTCTTACTCTCTCTTTCATTTCTGCTGATTCCCGCCATCTGTCAGGCACAGCTTCCTAATCCTGACTACTATTCGCTTTTTCAGATTACAGGAGGTACTGGTGAGTCGCGCTTAATAGATTCTGCAGGGGAAGTCCTGCATACATGGGAATCGAATATATCTGCACCCAGTGGAACGTCGGCGTATTTGAGAGAGGATGGATTACTACTAAGAGCTGGGCAACGTGGTGCTGTCCCTCCGGGATCTTTTCTACCAGGTTCATGGGGCACCGTGCAGCTTGTGGAGATGGATGGAACGGTGGTCTGGGAATATACGCAACAGGTCGCAGGTCAACTCACGTTCCACCATGATCTAAAACCAATGCAAAACGGAAATATCTTAGTCACGGTTTGGGAGTTATTGCCGGTAGCGGAAATGGAGGCGCTAGGATGGGAGCGGGTCAATGGTGTTAATGGAGTGTGGATGGAAAAAATCCAGGAGCTAAAGCCAAATCTGGTGGATGGTTCAACGACCGTAGTATGGGAGTGGGCGTTAGAGAATCACCTTGTCCAAGATCTGGATGCAAGTGGGCCGAACTTTGCTAACGTGGGTGAACAGCGCGGGCGAGTTGATATTAACTTTAATGCGGCGATCACAAGTGGGGATTATTTTCATATTAGCGGGATAGACTACAACGAGGAGCGGGATGAGATCGTGCTTTGTCCCAATAATATTGATGAGTTATGGGTAATAGATCATAGCACCACGACGGCAGAGGCGGCGACATCTACAGGGGGAGCACGTGGTCAAGGTGGGGAGGTAATTTATCGCTGGGGAAATCCGCAAGCGTATGATTTTCAAAACGGGGCTACGGAGCCGAGGTTCCTCGGCAGGGCGCATGATCCAAGGTGGTCCGTGGATCCGGATTCCGGTGAGATCCAGTTAACGGTCCACAATAATGACCGAGTAGATAACACTCCAGCAGTGGATTCGCAGGTTTTACTCTTGGATCTGCCACTCAATGAAAGCGGGGATTATGTCATTGATGATGCGGAGACTTTTCTTCCAGAAGCTCCTGTGGTTTTGTATGAGCGGGATCCTGCCAATCCGTTTTTCAGTACACCTTTCATGGGTAGTGCACAGAGGTTAAGTAACGGAAACATCTTAATTACACTTGCTTTATCTAGAACTCTGGTGGAAGTTAATCCAGCGGGCGAGATCGTTTGGGAAGAGACGATTAGCTCTGGGAGCTTCATCTTTAAGTCGCAGAACTACTCCGTGAGTTATTCTGGATTTCAGGATTTGCCCTTTGCCATTCTCTTGGGAGACGTCAACCGGGACGGCGAAGTTACCTTCCTCGACATCGCTTCCTTTATTAGCGTTTTAGTAGCAGGTGATTTTCAGGCTCAAGCGGATATAAACGGCGACAACGCGGTGAACTTTGCTGATATTCAGCCATTTATCCAAATTTTGGCAGGTTAACGCGACACGGAAATTGTTTTCTAACTCAATCTGTGATTCGTTGACCCACTTGTATCCTTTGTGTGCGGCCAGCAAAGATGGCGTTAGTCATTGCTGTTGCCCATGGTCGCTGTAGGCTGGCCTAGTAAAAATGCTGATTAACCGCTGCGAAATTTTCTTGGTAGCGGTTATTTTTTGCGCGGTCCAAAAAAACAGAGCAAGGATTGTAAAAAAACTTCGCGCCAGTGACCTGAGGAGATCGGTTTGTGCTCGCTGAACAACGTGGTAGGATTTCTTAGCGAATCGCGATTTTGATTGAACGACTAATTCTCATGCCAACTCCTACTGCACCGCCCAAACCGTCCACAAAGCCGGACACGGCTCCGGCTAAGCCTGACACGGCCCCGGCCAAGGACAAACCATTCAAACCGGCATGGCCCAAGACACGCCCCGTACCGCAGCCCAAAGGGGCTGTTGAACTTGCGTCTGAGTATGCTCGTCCTCAACGTTGCTTTGGGTAAGGGATGGCACGCCGAATATTGCATCTCCGAATCTTGTGCTTTCCACTTAGGCACCGCACCGACGCTGAGCCAGGACCAATAACATGTCAGTAGATTGGAGTCCGCAGCTTCATGGTGAGATCAAAAAGCGAATGACGATGAACATGCTTATCCAGGGAGCTGCCTGGCAAGCGTGCTTAACGGCCCATCATTTGATCAAAGACGAGTTGGACGAACTCGAACCGCAATGTAACCAGAAACTGAGCAACTCTGAATTTTATGATCGCTTCTCGGTTGCGGTTTTGATGTCACAGTGGAATAGCGAGATTGCGTTCTTAACTGGACTGCCAAGCCAATTCTGGAAAAAGGTTGGATCTGGCGAAACTGATTTTTGTCATCACTCACTATTGGTAAAACACGGCAGAGATTTAGCAGTAGAAGCGAAGCGAGCGTCGATTAAGCGGTGTCAAGAGAAAGGCGTTTGGTGGCAACCTGGCGCGCTTTCCTTTCAGTCAGCAAGTCTTTTGATGCGGTGCATCGACTTCGAGTCCAAGAACATATTTGCACTCGAACAATTGGCAGTCAAAGCCACCTCGGCAATCTGGTCGATTGAAGAAAGCGACCTACGCGCAACGTTGACTGAATCGCCCGAGTTTGGAAACATCCGCGTTCCGCGAACCGAAATGGGTCAGCGGCTGCGAAAATTCATGGTCGGCTGGGGAGGTGTTGAACAAACGGTTGACGGTTCACTACGTGTAGTCGGGAAGTCCAAATTCTGGAGCTTGCTACTGCATGAGCTTACTAAGGGTACAGTCGAACTGATCGCACTGCACGGCTTGAACGAGCTGGATGAAGAAACCTACGCGATGGTGATGCTCCAAGCGGACAATATCGAATTCGAAGTCTGGATGATGCAATCGGGCCTGACGCTCTACCGCCGTTTGTTGGGGGTGTTACCACGTGGATACCCGATTTCCGAAGCCCTGATGTACATCGCCAAGATGCCTGCCGAACTTCACGAATCCTTCAGCATGGCGGTGATCGAGGAACCCAATCGAGCCAGCGAGATGTTTCAGGCCTTCATTCACTGAAAAACGTGAAATTCGATTACTGCTTGTCGCGCTGGAAAATCTCACCCAGCCTATCGCACGAAAACGCAGGCAAAAACCGAACTACCTGTTTTTGATCCATTTAAAATTTTGGTCGGTTGGGATATGATCATTGATCAAAATCCCCTTAATAAGAACAGCAAAACACGGCAACTATTAATGTTTGACTCACTGCAAAAAGGACTTCAGGGCGCATTCAAGTCGATCTCGGGCAAAGGAAAGCTAACCGAGGGCAATATGCGAGACGGGCTAAAGCTTGTCGAGCAATCTTTGCTGGAGGCGGACGTCAGCTACAGCGTGGTCAAAGACTTTATGGGCCGCGTGACTGAGCAAGCGCTCGGCGAGAAAGTCCTGCTATCTCTCAAGCCGTCCGAACAGTTGGTTCACATCGTTCACACCGAGTTGATCAATGTCCTCGGCACATCCGAAGAAGCGATGTACCTTGAGAAAGATGTCAACGTCTACATGATGTGCGGCCTACAGGGGAGTGGAAAAACCACGACCTGTGGAAAGCTTGCGAAGCTATTGATGCGCGTCAACGTAAAACCTTTGCTGGTCGCAGCCGACCTTCAACGCCCTGCTGCGATCGATCAATTGCACGTTCTGGGCGAACAACTGGGCGTGCCAGTCTACAGCGAACGGGACAACAAAGATCCCGTTAGCGTTTGTCGCAACGCCGTGAAGAAAGCCAAAGAAGAAGGCTGCAAAGTCGTTATCCTAGACACCGCGGGCCGATTAGCCATCGACGAAGAGTTGATGCAAGAGCTCCAAAAGATCGACACTCAGGTCCAGCCCGATCAAGTTTTCCTGGTTGTGGACGGAATGACGGGACAGGACGCCGTCAACAGTGCGGGTGCTTTTCACGAAGCACTTGAACTGAACGGCGTGATCATGACCAAACTGGACGGCGACGCGCGTGGTGGTGCTTTGCTTTCGGTCCGACATGTAACAGGTGTTCCCGTTAAGTTTATCGGTACCGGTGAACACCTCGAAGATCTGGAAACGTTTCGCCCGGAAGGGATGGCCAGCAGAATTCTTGGTGGCGGAGATCTGGCCACCATGGCCGAGTATGCTCAAAGCCAATTTGATGAGGAGGAGCAAAGGGCGCTTCAGGAAAATCTGGAGAAGGGCAAATTCACTCTGGAAGATTTCCGCAACCAGATGATCAAAATGTCCAAGCCCGGATTAATGACCAAGATGTTGGGTTTGTTACCAGGCATGCCGAACATGGGCGAAATGGCGGCGCAAATGAACAGCCCCGAAGCTGCCAAAGGCATCAAGCAAATGTGTGGGATCATCGATTCAATGACCCCCGCCGAGCGAACCGACCCCTCGATCATCGAACCTCGCCGACGACAACGAATCGCAACCGGATCCGGCGTCCAGCCCAAACAGGTCAACGAGTTGATCAAGCAGTACAACATGATGAAGCCGATGCTGACCGGGATGGCGGGCGGAAACATGAGCGACCGAATGGCGATGGTCGAAGAGATGAAAAGCCAAATGATGGACCCCGCCAGACGGGGCCCAAAAACAAAGAAATCAACCGGCAAAAAAGCGACCGCAAAAGATCGCGCGAATGCCAAAAAGGCTCGCAAGGAAAGAGAGAAACGTCTCAAAGAGAAAAAGAAAAAGTGCAACCGCTGCCGCAAGTTGATGGACAAGTGTACTTGTAACTGATCTGGACTGAATGATCTTTCCCAAATCAAGATGCAAAGAAAACTAGCCAAGATGCAAAGAAAATCAGCGTGTAGATCTAATGTTGAGAATTCGTGTTGGGCATCGAACGCATCACACTTTCCAGCAACTGCCAATCGATCTCTTCGACCGAACCCAACAGGCTGATATTGCCAACCCTCAGGCCGTGCAATTCCGAAACATGTTCGTCGCTCAATGGACAGTTTGTAATCGCCAGTGAATCGAGACTGGATATATTTTTCAGGTAGGACATTCCATTTGGCGTGAGGCCAGGCATATAGTCAAACATCAAATCATCCAAACTCTCGGAATCTTCAAAATGCACCAACCCAGTGCCTGTGATTTTTTTATTCTCACCCACTCTTAGACCTTGGAGATTCGGTAACGTGCTTAAATGTTCAAAGCACCCATCAGTCAATCGCCAAATACCACTGATGTCCAATGTCTCAAGCGATTTCAATTTCGCAATCGCAAGCATGGCTTGATCGTCTAAAAACCGACAATTAGCTAATCGTAGTTTTTTCAGCGAACGAAAATTCTCTAACGCGGTCAAAGTTGGTGTCTTCAAACGTGCACCACTCAAATCGAGCGTCTCAAGGTTAGGAAATTTCTCAGTGAGCAAAGAAAGGGTATCCAAGTCTACGTTCTTGACGCCGGAACACGAAAGCAATTTAAGAGTTGCAAACGAAGGTAGCTCGACTAGAAATTCAGTGTTCAGTGTTGTGCACTCCGAAAGATCCAGCTCTTCGATTTTTTTGCTGCTAATTTGCCCCAACGCTTCAACCGAGACACGAACACGTCGCAAGTTGAGTTTCTCCAGATCGCGCATGTCATTGAAACAGCCAGCCAGTAACGAATGGCCCGTCCCTGAATCTATTAATGTCAGTGAAGTTAACTGCGTGAGTTTTGCAATCTGCGTGATCGCCTCGTCTGTCAGCGCCATGCCCGTCAAATTCAATTTTTTAATCGGGCATTTAGACAACTTGGTAGCAAACCCACCCCGAATCGAATCACAGGCCTCAATGGAAAGCTCCTCAAGCTGTCCGGCCTGAAGGATTGCATCCAATCCAGCATCCGAGATTTGCGGGCTCAAGCTTAACGAGAATTTTTTTAAACTTTTTAGTCGGGCCAGCCTACTTAATTCACCATCTGTCAGTTGGTCACAACCACTCAAATTTACAAACTCTAAGGCAGGTAAAGACTCCAAATGCGCAAATTCACCAAAATTGAAATCGGAATTCTGCGTCAGATGAAGTTCCTTCAAGTTTATACACGTTGCAAGGCTCTCCAGCGACTTGATTTGGATGCACTCTTTGATCGTTAACGATTCCAACGCCGGCAAGTAATGCATGACCGAAAGCGCTGCAGAAGAAACTTGGTCACAACCAATGATGCTAAAGTTCTTAACGTTCTTTAAGCGGGAAATGCCAGACATATGACTGTCAACAAAGTCGTCAACGAAATCGATCTTGATCGTCTCTAAATGCTCAAAGACTTGAAGGTCTCCGATAACAAAGTGCATTGGAACGTATTCAATTTCGACTTCTACGACTTGGTTTTCGTCGTTAAATTTTACGCTATTGTTTCCGGCTCTTAACCAGGCAACCGCTTCGTTGACCGAAGTCGGTATCGTTCCGCTCTGTTGAGCAAAACAGTTACTGGATACCAGTACTAGCAGCAAAAACAAACCGATTCTGAAAATCAACGGCAGTAAATTACCAGCCTCAAGAGGCTGAAAGCGGTAGAAATGTTTATTGAACAAGCTGTATTTCCGGTTCGATTCGACTCCAGCTATAATAACTTGTAGGAATGAATGTTGGCACTGGTGTTCGGTCAAATCATAACTTTTGGGTTGATATCAATGCACGACGAAACCAGAGAGCCAATCGAAGGCTTTCGTAGAACACACGACAGAGATTGAATCATGTTCGAAAGAGACTTATTTATCGCCATCGTCGCGTTTCTATTGGGCTTGTTTGTGATGCACGCAGCCTACATCAGCCGTCCAGCCTGTTTCGAATTTTGGTTGGTCAAGCGAATTGAAGCTAAACTCGGTCGGCCAAAAACACGAACCCTTGTCGGTTTCGCCGGATTCTTGATCGTCATGTTGGGAGTCTACGTACTCGTGTTTCCCAGCAAGTCCTATCAATCCTCGAAATCGCCCCATTCAATCTGGCCAAATTCGATTTCAACAAAGCCCAACCAAGTTAATTTCAAGTGACAGCCAGAGAACCACAGATAAAAACACCCCTCACATCCGTGTTCATCTGCGTCCATCTGTGGTTCCAAAAACCTACCAGGCCAAAGTAGCACCTCCGATTTCGTCAGGCACAGCCTGACCTACAACTCGCTTCTGTCCAATCACTTCTTCAGTGATTTCAAATAAGCCATCAGATCAACAACTTGCTCATCTGTCGCATTGTCCAGCAAGCCGCTTGGCATCATCGAACTGTTTGACAAAGTCCGTTGACCGATGTTGTCAGATTCGATTCGGATCGTGTTTGTATTGCGATCTGCAAAAACGACTCCGTCAACCGATTCGTAGATGACTGAGCCCAAGAATAGATCCCCATCCCCAGTCAGAATCTTGTGAGCCCGGTACCGCTCGGCAACTTGCTGATCCGGATCCAATATCGACGCGAGAATGTCTGTATCGGAGAACCGATTCCCTAAACCGGAAAGACTTGGCCCCAGCCGTCTTCCGCCGTCATGACATTTGGCACAGAGCAATTGCTTGTAAACCGCCCTGCCCTGCGTCGCATCGCCCCCGGAAAAATCTAATTTGGCAAACCGTTTCTGGTTCGCCAACCTGTCTCCAAGACCACCCAACCTTTCGGCAAACTCTTTGGGGTACTTTTTCGCCAGATGAGAACTCCAATCGTCGATCGTTTTGTTGTCCGTACCGCGATGCCAACTGGCAAGCAATTTCGTGATTACTTTACGAATACGGACTTCAGAACGATCGTTGCCCAACCGAACTCCCGCAGTCAAAATCGTCAGTGAATCATGGGACAACTCGACTGGGTCAACGGGAACAGGCAAATGCCACAATCCAAAGGCCGCCAAACGCCACGACTCCCGGTTAGCGCTGCTCATGCCTTGCAGGAAAAAATCTCGATCATCAGGAATCGGAGCGATTGCCAAGCTTGGCATCAATGCATCCAAAAAATCTGGCCGATCTCGAAACTTTCGCAAAACGTCACAATAACGATTGTTCGGATCCTCAGCCAAAAACTGTAGATGCTCATTGGATGCCAACGATTCGTCTTGTTGGATCAAATCCGCCAACTGAGTGCGTATAACTTTCTGTTGTTTTGGCTCGAAGATTTCCATCAAATAATAATTTTCGCTCTCCAACAAAGCGTCGTTTTCGATCAACTCCTTTTCCAACTTAAATTCCCGCACCATCGTACTGGCCAACTCGCGCATCCGGATCGGCCAATTTCGGTCGATGTTCAGGTTTCGGCTCTTGAGTTTTTCAGGGACGGCAAGCAGCGAGTTGGCCAGCTTTTGCTTTTGCGCCACCGAAACCTCCTGAGACATTCTTGTCAGCACCAATAGATAGTGAATATCTTCTACCGGATCCGAATCAGGCGTGATTTTTTCAAGGATTTGATTTTGTAACTCAGGAGAGCCCACCCCGAATATGGCAATCGTCTGAGACATGTTACGGAACAACCTGCCTTTTGACATACTTAAACCAAGCTCCAGTTCCGCTAGAATAAGCTCAAGTTCTTTTTCTGAATCAAGGCGAGAATCAAAGCGAGTATCAAAGTACCCTTGGAAAACAAGAGGCCACTTTTCCGAATTCCCATCTGGAACAAACGCAGTCAGGAGGCCGAAAGAATCATCAGCGTAAGCAAGCGACGCTATTGAATCACCATGCATCGCTATTGGCAGTGGAATCGCCGACTCCAAAGGTGCTCCCCAATCTACAAAATTAAAATCCTCAAGATTTTTTTCATCTATCTCCAAAATCAGGTCCAAAACTCCCGGCCCAAATTCAAGTGCACATAACCGACGCTTTAGCAGAAGCAACGATTTTTCTTGCTCCCTATTGATTACGGAATCGGGCAATATTCCACTCAAAAGTCGACTGACAATACGCCGATCGGTGCCACTTTTAAGTGAACCAAAAACAGACGGTGGAATCGCACCACAACTTTGCTCAGTATTGTCGATTTGTTGTAGCTTTTGGGTCGTCGATTCTGCCCCCTCGTTCAACATCAAAAGCGTTTTTTCCCAAGTGGCATCTTCGTTACCGACTACGTCATTTCGAAATCGCCGCGCCCAACTTGAATTCGGTTGAGCCAACAATCCATTCGGTTTAGCACCTGCTTGTTTAGATTGGATGCGGTAAACCGAACCTTCGGTCCCCCGCCCGCCAACACTAACGTACAACGACCCATCGACACCAACCTCCGCATCCGTCACGGCAAATCCAGTGACGCCATCTGGTTCAGCAAACAGTTCACCTTGCGAATACTCACCAGTTTGGGGATCACGTTTGTGAACAACGATTCTTCCAAACGTCCAATCCAACACAAATATCGAATCGAAATATTCATCCGGAAATTGAAAATGGCGATAACAAACCACTCCAGTCGGGCTACCGCGTCCCAATCTACTGATCACCACAGGCATGCCCTCATGATCATCGGCAAGCTTGTGATTGGCGGACATCCAACCTGCATCGTTCCCGGGACGCAAGCGAAAAACGCGACAAGGTTGGTACCAAGGCAAACTGATATCCCGTTCACCATCGCTGTCAAATGTGAATGGGTCGCCATCCGTATTGAAATCAAAGTCATAAGGATTGCGAAATCCCCAACTGTGAAATTCCTGTTTTGAGAAATCGGGGCTGATGCGAAGCAGAAAACCGGCATGTACACCATGGCCTAATAGGCTGGCAAACAACCCCCGTTTTTTTTCTTTTCCTGGATCGATCGAAGCCGGGTCGACTTTGTTGCCGCATAATAGGTACCAGTGACCATCAGGGCCCTTTCGAATGGCATGGGCATCATGCTCACCGCCAGTTTTGACCTCCAGCATAACTTCCAAATCATCCATTACGCCATCACCATCCGGATCGCTCAGACGTAACACGCCCTGATCGCCAACGGCGTAAAGCCTGTCTTCTTCGAAGCACAACCCCATCGCGCCATTCTTTGGCACATCTGAAATCTGCTGGGCGCGATCAAAAACACCATCGTCGTTTTCGTCGATTAAACGGCGGATATAGCCGGGCCCCGCAACGACGACCGCTCCATTGGAATCAATCGTCAAGCTATAAATGTTGCTGGCCAGGTCATCGGTCGCGACCTTGGTAATTGTGAACCCGTCTGGGACCTTGATCTCTTGACTGTAGGACTGTCGAGTAAGCGTGGCGAAGTTCACAAAGGCAACCACCAGGAGCACGCTGATCCAGAACCGCTGCTGCAATCTACCTCGGGCGTCCATCTCAACAGATTCTCGAATCCATTCAGAAGTAGTGATTCTCGACATTTTAGATTCGTCCAGTTTTCCAGAGTTTAGAAAAAAACGTAACTGATCTCGTCCTTTTATTGGAGTCTCCATCATACCAAATTTCACGAACCAACTTTAAATCCACCCGTAAACCTAAACTGCACTTGACGCTTTTAGCACTCAAACCTCTCATACTGACTCGAAAAATTGACGGTAGGCAAAATTTGTTTGAGAACAGTGTTGTGAAAGTCGATACTGTGACCGTCTTCAATTCATAAAAAGGTACGGAGAACCGAACAATGACGATCCTGAGATCTGGAGCCACAGAAAAGTATTCAGAAAACTGGGCTGCTGCGTTTGGTGGTAAAACGAAAAAGTCTACAACTAAAAAGACGACAACCGCCAAAAAGAAGACGACCAAAAAGAAATCAAAGAAAAAGGCAAAGAAGAGCAAGGCTAAGAAAAAGTAGGCTTCAATAGCCCCTTGGACGACGATAGCCACAACTGCTGGTTTTCGATCCTGAATTTTCTTTCGCGTCTGCAACGTTCGTCTACAATGAGAGTCTCTCGAACCTCATTGCGATTGGATTAGACGATTATGCGGCTAACAAGCTGGACGATTCACCAAGTTTATTTTTTCGTTGCGATATTCGTCGTTTCGTTTTTAGCAAACGATTTGGCGGGGCAGGTAATTTGGGATCGCGCACAAATTGACCGAACTCGTAACGGTGAATACGACAAGGACTCACAAGTCGCACTCGCGGTCAACCGACTCAGAAAAGCTGCAGACTCCGCTTTGAAGAATGAGCTCTACTCGGTAACGCACAAAGAAGGCGTTCCTCCCAGCGGAGATATTCACGACTACCTTAGCTACTCCCGCTACTGGTGGCCCGATCCAAAAAAGCCCGACGGATTGCCGTTTATCCGCAAAGACGGGGTTTCCAACGATGGGCAAATCGCCAAGGGAGATCGTGATCGGCTGGGAAAATTTCAGAACGACGTCCAAACACTGGGGCTGGCCGGTTACGTCTTGAAAGAACCTCGCTACACCAGGCATGCGGTAAAGTTGGTGCGGGCTTGGTTCATCGATGAAGCCACTTACATGAACCCGAATCTCAACTACGCCCAAGGCGTTCCTGGGCGCGAAGATGGCCGCTCGTTCGGGATCATTGACGTACGTGGTTTTATGTTGGTGCTGGACACGGTTGAGCTGTTCGACGAAACAAACTGGACTGCCGAAGACCAAGCGGCGCTTCGATCATGGTTTGACGAATTCCAGCAATGGTTGGGCGAAAACCCGCTTGGTCAAAAAGAAGCCAGCGCGACCAACAATCATGGGACTTGGTTTGCCGCTCAGCGAGCCCGATATGCATTGTTCGTAGGACGTGAGGATATCGCGAGGGAGATCGTTCAAGGGGCTCGACAACGCCTTGCGACTCAGTTCGATGCCGAAGGCAATCAAGCAGCTGAATTAAAACGAACGCGGGCTTTGTTCTATTCCGTTTTCAATATCACCGCGATGTCCCGAATCGCGCGAGTTGGCGAGCATATCGACGAAAATCTCTGGGAGTTCATTCCGCAGCATGGATGCGGAATGCAAAAGGCGTTCGAGGGACTACTGCCCTACATTACAGGCGAATCCAAATGGCCGCACGCACAGATGAAAGAGTTCTACCTGACGAACGATTCTCGCATGACCTTCGGACTCTTTTCCAAACATTTCGAAGACGACAAGTACAACAAAGCAGCTGAAAAAGTTCGAGAAACGGAAGGTGCCACACGAGACTTCACCGCCATCGTGATGGGTGAACCACAAAGCGGCAAATCCAAATAGAAAAGCCCAGAAACGTCACCCGAATTTTTGAAACACAGAGGAGCGAAGGTCACAGAAAAAGCCTAAACCTCTTCGTCCGACTTCGCTTCTTCGGCCTGTGCTTCTTTGCTCTCTGCATCAGAAGACGACTCTTCTGCCGCTTTCTTTTCCGCCTCGAGTGCTTCGTCCTTTTCCTTTTTCAAGGCAGGTAGCGCGCGTTTGTGGACCGATGGTCCAAGGATCTCTTCGATCTCAAACCGATCCATCTCTTCGGCTTTAAGCAACTCACGCGTCAACGACTCAAGCAACTCACTTTTCTTCTTCATCAATTCCAAAGCGTTAACAGCCGCTTCGTTCAGAATCGAAGTGATCTCGTCGTCAATGACCTCCAAAGTATGCTCACTAAACACGCGGCTTTGTTGCATCTCACGACCCAGGAATGGATCTTCGTCAGTCATCTTAAAACTAACGGGCCCGACTTTTGCGCTCATTCCCCATTGAGTCACCATGCGGCGGGAAATGCTGGTCGCTTTCTCGAGGTCGTTCTGGGCTCCCACTGTGAGTTCTTTGTAGATCAATTGCTCGGCAGCGCGTCCGGCCAACAGAACCATCAGCTGCTCTTTGAGCTCATGTTCCGACATGTTGGTTCGTTCTTCTTCCGGAATCATCTGTGTGACACCGGCAGCAAAACCGCGTGGAACGATCGAGACTTTATGGACCGGATAAGCTCCTTCCAAAAACCAAGCTGCGATCGTGTGCCCAGCTTCGTGGTAAGCCGTTCGCTCTTTCTCTTTTTCGCTGAACACCTCTTCACGCTTGGCCCCCATGAGAACTTTATCGTGAGCGTAGTAGAAGTGATCCATCTCCACTTTCGTCGCATTTTTGCGAGCCGCCCACAACGCTGCTTCGTTGACGAGGTTGCGAATGTCCGCTCCCGTCATGCCCGTGGTTGCCTGAGCCAGAATCTCCAGATCGACATCCTCCGCCAGCGGCACATCGCGCACGTGGACTTTGAAAATTTGATAACGCCCCTTCAACGTTGGGCGGCTGACCGTGATATGGCGATCAAAACGACCCGGTCTCAGCAACGCAGGATCAAGAACGTCCGGTCGGTTCGTGGCCGCCAGAACGATTACCGAGTCAGAGCCTTGGAACCCGTCCATCTCACCGAGAATCTGGTTCAAAGTCTGCTCTCGTTCATCATGTCCGCCACCCAATCCGGCTCCACGCTGTCGACCGACTGCGTCGATCTCGTCAACAAAGATAATTGCCGGACATTGCGATTTGGCCGTTTGGAACAAGTCGCGCACACGACTGGCACCCACGCCGACGAACATCTGAATGAACTCAGAACCGTTAACGCTAAAGTAGGGCACTTCGGCTTCGCCGGCCACCGCTTTGGCCAACAGTGTCTTTCCGGTACCCGGCGGGCCGATCAGCAAAACACCTTTTGGTACACGGCCACCGAGTTTCTGAAAACGTGAAGGGTCCTTGAGGAATTCAACGATCTCTTGCAAATCTGCTTTCACACCCTCAAGTCCCGCGACGTCTTTGAACGTAATCGGATCTTCGGAGGCTTCATACTTCTTGGCTGGACTGCGTGAAAAATTCGAAAGGAACCCGCCTCCGCCCAACATCTGATTTTGCGATCTTCGCAACGACAGAAACATGAACAATAAAAAGCCCAGCGTAAACAGAAGCAGCAAACCGGTGTAGTAACTAAGAATATTGTTTGCAGGCGCTTGATCAAAACTAACACCTGCCGCTTCGACTTCTGCCTCCAGAGCATGACGCGACTCTTCACCTAACGGCAGCGTGATGCGAAACCGCTTTTTCATTTTGCGGGCAGAAGATTTCGAAGGTTCTAATTCACCTTCGCTGTTGTAGTACGGTTCACGTGGCGGTATGAAGTCACCAAAGTACCCTGTGGCGGTCGACTCCTCGTACTTAAGGAACTCGATCGTCTGCGTGATCTTCTTATTGCCATCCTTTAACTGCTTGCCGTAATAGTCCTGGTTCTTGAGCAATTTTTTAAAATAACCCAACGAGATTTGCTCCGCATCATTGAAGAACACGTAAGACATCACGTATACGAAAAAACAGGAAATGAGGAACAACAGAATCCAAAAGTTCAGTCCACGAGCTGGACGCTTTTCCGGATCAAGTTTCTGTTTGTCGTCCTTGTTTTGGTTTTCCATCAATTCTCTCGTATATTCAAACGCCCGTTTAATTTACGTAAAACGGGCAATTAATCCGATCTATTTCCAAGCTCAAGATTGTAGCGGAACTTGAGATTATTGGCGACGTGAGGTTGTACGAAAGCCAACGAAAACAAGAATGTACTACTTTCAAAGGCTCTGCCCACGATATCCAGCGTAAGTAGCCGTTTTCACCGTCGAGTTATTCACGTTCAGACCGCTTCCGTTGCCGTGATCAGGCTTCGAAATCGTCGGACACGCTGGACAATTACCGTACTCAATTGTTAATCTCGACAGTTCGTGTCCCACCTCTTAACAGTGATTCGAATTTGAGTTCAGCAGCAAAACCTATTCGTATTGGCGGCGTTCCGGAACATTTCAATTTGCCTTTGCATCTCGCTCTGGAATCAGGAGCTTTCGCCGATGAAGGACTCGCCGTCGAGTTTATCGAAGTTCCCGGCGGCACCGGTGCGATGTGCCAAATGTTGGCCGATGACCAATTAGACGTTGCCATTCTCCTGACCGAAGGCGGTGTGGCAAAGATCCTTAACGGAGCAGCCAACCGATTGGTAAAAGCTTACACCCATTCCCCATTGATCTGGGGAATTCACGTTTCGGCTGACAGCAACATTCAAACGCTCGATCAAATCCAAGGCAGAAAGTACGCGATCAGTCGGATGGGCAGCGGTTCTCACTTGATGGCGATCGTCGACGCCGCCGAACGCGACTGGAGCACAGACTCGATGAAGTTTGAGATTGTAAAAAATCTCGACGGCGCTCGGGCAGCGTTGGCCGGCGGATCGGCAGAAGTGTTCCTGTGGGAAAAGTTCATGACGATGCCACTGGTTGATTCGGGCGAGTTTCGTCGGGTCGGTGAACGGGTCGTGCCGTGGCCGGCGTTTGTGGCTTGTGCGCGGCGTGAGTTTATCGATTCCGATTCGGGCCGCCTTAAACGAGCGCTGGAAATCACCCAACAATCAGCCGAAGATCTGTCCAAGTCAAAAGATGCCGTCCAGGTAATTGCCAGCCGCTACGATTTGAAACCTGAGGACACGCAAGAATGGTTCGCTCACACACTAAATGGTGTTTCAACTTCGACTGCCCTGAACAGGCTTTGGAAAAAGTGATTCGATACCTTCGCAAAATTGAACTGGTTCCGGACCGAGATTACCTGCTGACAGAAGTTTGGCAAAACATCTAAGAAGCGGTTCCGATTTTCAACCCAAGGCAAACCGATTTTGTCTCAACAACAATCCCCAACGATACAGCACCTCTTTCTTTGTGCAGTCGGGCGTAGTGGTACGACCATCTTTCGCACCAGCCTGGGTTTGCACCCAGACATCTATTACAACAATCGTGAAAACAACGTTGTACAGGACATTCTGGAGGTGGCTGAGAAAAACTGCAAACAGCAATCCCGCCAGTATTCGATGGTAGTGGAACAAAAAGAGTATGACGCTGTTTTTCGCAGCGCGATCACGCAGCTCATTTGGCCGGACCGAGCTCTCGCCGCCCGCCCGATTCGCTTCGCCGCCATCAATCCCGCTGGCGACCAAATGGACTATCTCTGTCAAGTTTTTCCAGATGCAAAAATCGTTTGCCTGGTACGAAATGGGATCGAAGTCGTTTCGTCCCGGATTCGATATCGTTCGTTTGCTGATCACGAGTTTGAAAACCATTGCCAAGTTTGGAAGCGTAGCCAACCGATCGCCCAATGGGGCGAACAGAATCCAGACCGCTTTCGCTTGTTTCGTCACGAATGGTTTTACGACGAATTTACGATTCGGGCAAAACTGTCGGCACTTTCCAGCTGGATGGGGATCCGGCTTGCAGATGAACCGGCGGACAATATCCTGAACTGTTTACGCCACCCAACCCAAGAGAAAGAAACGAATTCACCTGATTTTGAGCAACTATCAGCTGAAGAAAAGGCAAACTACTTTCAGGAGAAATCAGAGCGATGGAAATCCTGGACAGAGGAACAAAGGTCAATGTTTCAGGAGCTTTGTGGTGGCTTTATGAGTGAGCTCGAATATGAAATCCCTTGGAATTAATACTACTCAAACTGAGCAGTTTTAACGTTGGCGATCTGTTGTAGGTCAGCAGCTTGAGCTCACAGTAAACAGCAAAGCCCAAACCCATTTCCTAGCAGGGCTGCACCCGCTTCGACCTCCGCTGGAGCACCGAAAAAGATCTCTTTGATAAAGATGTAGCAAGCCATCAAGAGTATGAACCAGGCGAACCCCTTTTTAAGGCTGTCGCTATCGACGCGTTTAGCCAGACGCGAACCGATGATCGCGCCGACGATCATGATCGACCCAAACGTCAACAAAAACCACCAGTCGATCTGATCTCGCAACGTTATCGCGTCGGACAGAAAGAAGCTGACTGGGGATTTGATTGCCATGATGGTCAGACTGGTTCCGATCACCGTCTTCATCTCAACGCCCATCACCAGCACCAACAATGGCACGATCATAACGCCACCACCAGCTCCAACCGTCGCCGAAATGAGTCCGATCAATAGCCCGCAACTCATCAACGTCACGTAATACGCAACGGGGCTGTCCTTGCGAAAGTTAGTTCGAGGCTTAAGGTTCTTACCGATAAAACCTGCCATTGAGGCAAACGAAAGCAACAGAATCGAAGCAAAGATCAACAGGATCGCCATCTGTCTGGTTACGCGCACGCTGCCAATCGAAAAGAGATTTTCAGGAACGTGCTGGATTCCGTATCGAACGATCATCGTTCCAATGAAAATTGGAATACCCAGAGTAACGACCGAAGCAAAATCAACTTGCTTGGCCCGAACACGGGGCACGGCCCCAAAAATTGCAGTCACGCCAACCAGCAACAACGTATAGGCCGTTGCCAGGATCTCGTTGATTTTAAGCAGATAGATAAAGGTCGGCAGGACGACCGAACCGCCTCCGCCGATCAAACCCATCACAAGCCCGATAAGCAATCCGATCGCGTAGCTGACGATGAGCTCGATTTCCATCTTCTACAACCCAACTTTCGTCGTAGTAGAAGTAGAAGACCTTAGCGCAGCAGTAGCCAGTGAATGTTGTGTTACGTTAAAAAGCTGCTGAAAATTGTTCAAAGCTGGAACGTTTGAATTACGCCGCATCGTCCTCGACTCGATTGATCGCTTCTTCTGAGATATGCCCGTCTTCGCTAACATCTTCGAAGCGGACACTGACCCGCTTCGAAACGCCCGATTCCTGCATCGTGACGCCGTAAAGTGTTGTAGCAGCGGTCATCGTTTTTTTCGAGTGGGTAACGATCACAAATTTGGTCCAGCTCAAAAAGCTCTTCAGCACGTCGACGAAACGCCCAATATTGGCTTCGTCAAAAGGAGCATCAACTTCGTCCAGCACGCAA
>CAZDBA010000074.1:21530-23634 GCA_964503615.1 uncultured Pirellulaceae bacterium | reverse complement strand
ACCCGTTGTATGGATCTTGCCAGACCCATTTCAACGGGTTTTTTTATGCGCTGATCTGGCGTAAGGATTCGCCGAAATTGTGTTGGATTGGTTTCGCAATCGTTGGCAGAAGTACTCCGATCCTTTTGAAGGATTAACTCCCTGACAACGACAGTCGATGAAACGATTGGCGACTGAGCCAGAAGCCGGCGAATTTCCGCTTTGCATTCATTTTTGGGTGACCAGCGCTCCAATTAGTCTCGATGCAAGTCGTCATGCTCACTGACCATTGCAGGCGACCAAAGGACAGATAATGGATGGCGACATATCTTGTTCATCGTTGTCACTATGACAATCCATCTGAAAAGTCGATAAAAAATTCGACGACAGAATTCCGATTCACCTCTGAGGCAAAAGGTTGCTTACGTTACAAACGGTCCGTTTCAATTCGTGTTTTTAAATATTCAATGACAAGTTTTGCTAAGATGTACTGGCAAAGATATCGCGCTCAAAAAATAAGAACTTGGAATTACAGTGAAAATAGAACTTCTTTCTGCCTTATTGATCTCACTCATTTTGTCTTCGGTTTGCGTTGCCCAGGATTGGCCGCGTTGGCGAGGCGATAACCAGAACGATATCTCGACTGCTGAAGGTTTGCTGCAACAGTGGCCCGAAGGTGGGCCCGAGTTGGAGTGGGTTTATAAGCAAGGCGGCTTGGGATACGCCGGATTCAGTATTGTGGGTGACCGCCTCTTTACGATGGGATTGGAGAACGAGCAAGAATTTGCACTTTGCCTGAATGCCGAAACGGGCGAAAAGATTTGGCAGGCCAATCTGGGAGATCCGTATACAAATAGTTGGGGAGATGGACCGCGCAGCACGCCCTCCGTTGATGAAACACGAGTTTACTTTATGGCGGCCAAAGGCGATTTGGTATGTCTCAATCTGGACGACGGATCGAAAGTATGGTCTCGGAATATGGCGGAGTTCGGTGGGAAGGTTCCCAAATGGGGATACGCTGAATCACCACTCGTCGAGGGTGAGCATCTGTTTTGCACGCCGGGTGGCAAAAAAGGCTCCATCCTTGCCTTGGATAAACTGACGGGCGAAAAAGTTTGGCAGACGGAAGAAGTTACGAGTGCTGCCCATTATTCTTCGTTGTTGCTGACCGAGCAAAACGAAAAGCAAGTCCTTGTTCAGTTGCTCCCCGATAAAGTTGTTGGTGTCGACCGGCAAACGGGAGATGTGCTTTGGCAGACCGAGTTTTTGGGGCGAGTCGCAGTAATTCCCAGTCCGATTTTCAAGGACAACAAAGTTTATGTTTGCGCCGGTTATGGGATTGGATCAAAGCTAATCGACGTCTCAGGCGACGAACCTGAAGAGCTGTTTTTGAATAAAGTCATGACAAACCATCACGGTGGAGTCATCTTGCTGGAGGACCATCTTTATGGGTACTCCGATGGAAAAGGGTTCATTTGTCAGAGCTTTGAAACAGGCGAAATGCTCTGGAACGAAAAGAAGAAGATCAAAAAGGGAGCGGTTTCTTACGCTGACGGACGGTTCTACTTCGTTGAAGAGAAAAGCGGAGATGTCTTGCTACTAGAGGCCAATTCGGAGGGTGTGACCGAGCAAGGCAGGTTTACGCTTGCCCCTCAAACTGAGCGCCGTAAGCCAAAAGGAAGGATCTGGGTTCATCCTGTGATTGCCAACGGCAAGATGTACTTGCGAGATCAGGAGTTTATTCACTGCTTCCGAATAAGCGGAAATTGAACCCTCTCGATTGCGATCAAGGTCCAAACGGGCTGGGGCCAGCTGCGTTTCCGCGCTGGCTCCATCAACTGCAATCACGAAAATCCTGATAATCGCTCTTAAATGGGGCAAATTCCAATTTTTCGAATCATCCGGATCGATTGTGCTTCGCCGTAGTGAGCTTGACTCTCTTCGCGGCGCGATCTCGCTTGACCCCAGTTCTGTTCCGGCGAAAAACGAAACGCGATTGAGAGATTTTCACTGGAAACCAGCAGGTAAGCCATCTCAAGAAGCACATCTTGAGCAACTGACCTTGGTAGCGGCACCGGAACCTGGAAAGATCGTCAGCCTGGCCGACGGCCTCAAGATCGGAACG
>CAZDBA010000074.1:1683-21430 GCA_964503615.1 uncultured Pirellulaceae bacterium | reverse complement strand
GACTATCCACATTGTTGGTTGCATTCTTACCCGTATTGTTGCATTCGTCCCATCATCTGCCGCAGGACCAATTGCGGAAAGATCCAGGCATCTTTGGCGTACCGTTTTACGAGTCGTTTGGGTTCGCTTAGCATGCGGTGAAGCCACTCGATTCCAAACTTTTGCATCCATATGGGGGCACGCTTTTTCTCGCCAGCCAGAAAGTCGATCGTCGCTCCGACGCAGAATGCAGATTTGGCAACCATGCGTTCTCGGTTGTTGTGGATCCAAATTTCCTGTTTTGGGGCACCTAATCCGATTACAACCACATCAGGATAGCAGTCTGCGATCCGCTCAAGAATGATATCAGTCTCGGCGGGATCTTTTTCGAAACCCATTGGAGGAGAGTAAACTCCTACAGTTTGCACGTGTGGCCATTGCTCTTTCATTCGCTCCGCTGCACGAGCTCCAACGCCCTCGGCGGCACCCAGTAAAAACACTCGTAGCGGTTTCTCGTTTGCGTTGTAACGAGCAAAGATTTTGGGAACCAGCTCTGAACCAGGCACTCGCTCGGGCAAAGGACGTCTGAGTAGCTTTGAAGCCCAAACGATTGGGTGACCGTCGGCCAAAATCATACTTGCTTCCGAATAAGCGGCTTGCAGCAGTTCGTTCTCGCTCAACAGGACGGCGTGGTCCACATTGGGCGTGACTACATACTTGCAGTCTCCCGCGGCGGGACGATCGGTAGCCTCTACCCATTCCTGTACTCGATCAACCGCTTGGTCCATGCAAACAGAGTCGATCTTGATGCCAAATAATTCTTGTTGATTGTCCATTGCTGAAATCTCGTTCGGTAAAGGTAAGAAGGCGCTTGTGTCACCTTTCTTAAACTTACGCGTCTAACGATCTGCTGTTGTGAATCTGAATCAGGAACGGGGCAAAACTTGGCAAGTTTGATTGCTTGTGATGATTTTGAGGGTTTTGATGGGGATGTTTCGTTTCGCAGGAAGGGATTTCATTAAGTTTGTTTGAATTCGCCTTATCGCAACCAACACTTAGACGCGACTAGATTCAAAAATGTGAGTTGAATCGAATAGATTTTAATCGTCGCGCACAATTCCTGCCTGCCAGATATGAACATCAAGACAAAACTCATTGACCTTTATCGAACGGTGACTTCACCGTTTCGTTCAATTCGGTTGAAGCGAATGGTTGCCAGTGGAACCGTTCCTGTTGGCGTTTTGTTCTATCATCGCGTTGATGATACTCATCTTAATGACTGGACAATCACCTTCACTCGCTTTCGTGAGCAGATCGATTGGCTGAGCAAAAATTTTGATCTTGTGTCTCTGGACGAATGCCAGCGGAGAATTCAGTCTGGATTCAATGACCGCCCTACCCTTTCGATTACTTTTGACGACGGCTACGCGGACAATTGCTGTAGCTGTATTCCGTTTTTGCTCGAGCGTGACATTCCCGTGACTTACTTTGTCACTACCTACCACACATTGGAACAACAACCGTTTGATCACGATGTCAAATACGGAGTTCCATTGGACACCAATCAAAAAGAAGCTCTCAAAGCAATGCACAATGCGGGGGTCGTAATCGGAGCGCATACTCGTAGTCACCCTAATTTGGGGGTAATTTCTGACGTGGATGTTTTGTTTGACGAAGTCATCACCGCAACTCGCGAAATGGAAGAAGTAATCGGAGCGCCCATCAAACATTTTGCTTTTCCCTATGGTCAAATCGAAAATTTGAACGCCCGCGTTTTTCAGCTGTGCAAAGAGCATGGATTTACTTCTGTGAGCAGTGCATACGGTGGCTTCAATCAAATTGGTGGTGATGCCTTCCACATTAGACGCTTTCACGGCGACCCTTCACTGGCACGAATCAAAAATTGGCTAACGCACGATCCACGTTGGATTGGCCGTAC
This sequence comes from uncultured Pirellulaceae bacterium, assembly GCA_964503615.1. Lineage (GTDB taxonomy): Bacteria > Planctomycetota > Planctomycetia > Pirellulales > Pirellulaceae > CAZDBA01. The sequence goes on along the minus strand of CAZDBA010000074.1, from coordinate 19,512 downwards.
GGACTATGACTATCTGGCAGAGATTGAAAAGCTCGAACTGACCAAACCGGCCAAGCCAGGAATTCCAAGCAGTCCTGATGCGAGTCTTCCGCAAACCCCACAGTCGTTTAATCATTCATGAACACCTCTCGCAAATCACATTTCAACGTACTTTTTATTATCACAAGTATGCCAGTCGGTGGCGCGGAGACTTTGCTGGTGAACATGATTCGCCGCATGGATCCTGCTCGCTGCAAGCCACACATTTGTTGCCTGAAAGAGAAAGACGTATTAGGCGAAGAGATCGAGGGCGAGTTCCCTATCTACGCCAACATGATCCGGCACAAAATGGATGTAGGCATCATTGGCCGCATCAAAAATCTTATCCAGAAACACGAGATTGATGCTGTCATCACCGTGGGTGCCGGTGACAAAATGTTCTGGGGCCGATTGGCAGCCAAGCGTTCACGCGTGCCAGTGATCCTTTCTGCATTACACTCCACAGGTTGGCCGGATGGCGTGGGGCGGATGAATCGAATGTTGACTCCGATTACCGATGGGTTCATTGCCGTCGCCGAAAATCATGGACACTACCAGGTCCAACAGGAAAAATTTCCAGCACACAAAGTTTTTGTGATTCCTAACGGAGTCGACACGGATCGGTTTCAGCGCGATACAGCGATGCGGAAGCAGTGGCGCGAGCAGATCGGTATTCCTGAAAATGCACCTGCGGTAGGAATCGTCGCTGCACTTCGTCCTGAAAAAAATCACGAACTGTTTCTAAACGTTGCTGCTGAGGTTCAAAAGGCGATTCCGGAAACTCATTTCGTTATTGCGGGTGATGGTCCAGCAAAAAGCGAATTGAGAGATCTTTCTAAGCTACTCAATATTGCTGAGCAAACTCACTTTTTGGGTTCTGTTAGCGACATACCCGGGATTTTGTCTGCCGTCGATCTATTTGCTTTGACGAGCGACAACGAAGCCAGTCCTGTTTCCATTCTGGAAGCGATGTCCTGTAGCCTTCCCGTTGTCGCAACCGACGTGGGTTCTGTAAGCCAATCGGTCATTGAGGGTCGCACTGGATTGTTGGTTCCCACCAAACAGACTGCACCTGCCACCGAAGCTTGGCTCAAGATATTGCAGTCACCTGAATTGGCGAGCTCGATGGGCATTGCCGGCCGCGAGCATGTCATCAGCTACAGTTCGCTGGACTCGATGACCGATTCCTATGTCGATCTGATCGAAGGCTTGTACCATCGCAAAAAAAGCGATGCACCCGATACGCCAGAGTTGGAACGACTTTCTATTAATTATTTCGGCGACCCGACCGTTAAAGCCAGCGAAGGCCAGGCGACTTTCCCGAATTTGTCTTTGAATACATCGACTGGCGAACAAAACGCGACTGCGGAATAAGACCCGGCTGGGTAGAAAAATGGGTCAAGGCAACTAGGATCCTTTTAATTGTGCCAGCCCGCTCGTTCTTGACTTGAAACTGACGAACGATTCATGAAAATACGATCACATCCCAGTGAGTGGTCGGACTATGAAACAAGTATCAATTTCAATTTTAGTGCTCATCGCAAAGTTCTTCAGCGGTGCCTCTGTGCGCTGGGTCGACTGCGAGCCCGATACGTGCCAGCGAGTCTATTTTGCCAACCACACCAGTCATCTGGACGCGCTGATCATCTGGGCGTCACTCCCCAAGAGGATCCGGGCTTTGACTCGCCCTGTCGCAGCTATGGATTATTGGACGGGCGGACCGGTGCGGCGATACCTGCACAAGATTTTTAACGCGTTGCTGATCGATCGAAAAAAGGTAAAAGTTCACAACAGCCCGATCGACATTATGATTCGGGAAATTGGCAACACGCACTCGTTGATCGTGTTCCCGGAAGGGGGGCGAAATACCACTGGCGAGATGAGTACCTTTAAAAGTGGACTGTTCCATTTGGGAAAAAAGAGGCCCGATCTCGAGCTGGTGCCGGTCTACATTGACAATCTTAATCGCGTGATGCCCAAAGGCGAGTTCCTGCCGATCCCCCTGCTCAGTTGCATATCGATTGGCGCTCCGATTTGGCTGGAGGCGGGCGAGAATCGAAACGACTTTCTGGCCCGAGCCCGCCAATCGATCCTGGACCTCAAAGAAAAGTAGTAGAACATTGGGAAATATTGCGAAGCGAAACGCTGCCGATCAAGCGACTAATTTCGGCTGGCGTTGCTTCAATTCAACTTGAGCCACGTGGCTCCTTGGCCTTATCGGGTAACGGAAGACAATTGACTTCCAATCCAGGCCTTTCCTGTTACTTTATGGGCTTACTGACAACCGACGATTGGGCACAAAATTGCAACTGCTCGCATTTTTAAACGATACTCCAAAGACCTTGCTGGGCGATTACAGGACGATAATCCTGTTGATCGGTTTGCTGGGTGTGCTGGCTATATTCGCGGTGGTAGGCCAAGTCCTCAAGCGAAGGCCAGAATCGTACGTCGATCCAGCCATTATTCGCACCTTTAACAACCGGGTTTTCGCCTGGCTGACTATCTGCCTGATGTTGACCGTCGCCATGCTGTTTGACAGTTGGGTGACCGTAACGTTTTTTGGGCTGATTTCGTTTTGGGCATTTCGCGAGTTCATTACGATGACGCCCACGCGGCGGGGTGACCATCGCACGTTGTTTTGGGTCTTTTTTTTCTTTACCCCGTTTCAGTACGTGATGGTGGGGCTGGATTGGTATCAGTTGTACACGATCTTAATTCCTGTGTACGCGACGCTATTCATTCCGGCTCGTATCGCATTCACCAGTGACCATAAACGTTTTCTGGAGCGGATTGCCAAAATCCAGTTTGGGCTTTTGATCTGTGTCTATGCCCTTAGTCACACGCCGGCCCTTTTGTATCTCGAGCTGATGCGATACGATCCGACAATCCATCAGAAGGTGAAATGGGATGGCAACCCTGCCGGGCTGCTGTTGTTCTTTTTGGTGATGGTGCAGATTAGCGATGCCACCCATTTTATCTGGGATCGAAGTATTGGCCGGCATGTAATTGCAGAAACAGTAAATGCCACGCGGACTTGGGAAGGCCTCATTGGCTCTGCATTCTGCACCGCCTTGTGCGGAATGGCGATCCAGCTTTTCTTGCAAGTCACACCGTTCACTTGGTTTGGAGCCGGTTCGATGGCGTTTGTGATCAGCATTATGGCTTCGTCTGGCAGCATGACGATGTCGGCGATCAAACGGGATCGGGGAATTAAGAACTATGGTTCTTTGGTACAAGGCCATGCGGGAGTTCTGGATCGGATCGATTCGGTTTGTTTTGCAGCCCCAATCTTTTTTCATCTAACGCGGTTCTTTTTGGCCGCAGACACAGGGGCATCTGGCAGTGCTCCAGCGAACACAAATCCGTTTTTCACTTGGTGGTTTTAGATGTCCGAAATCTCGGAACTCATTGACAAGCACAATTTGGAGATCGCTCCAGAGTGCCATCAACAACTGGTCACGTTTTGCCATAGCGTTTGGCAATACAACAAACAGCTGAATCTGACACGGCATACCGACTACGAGAAATTCGTTACCCGCGACTTGGTTGATACTTGGCAGGTGTCCCGTTTGTTAAAAGAAAACGAACAGATTCTCGACGTGGGTACGGGAGGAGGCGTGCCGGGCCTTGTGCTTAAAATTATCCGCCCCGATCTGCGGATTGCTTGCGCGGAATCGGTAAAAAAGAAAGCGTTGGCTTTGTCTGAAATCGCCAGTACAGCGAATATCGAAGTGGAGATCTATGATTGCCGCGCGGAATCGTTGCTGGAGGATTTTCGCTTTGACGCGACCACAGCTCGTGCCGTTGGTCCACTTTGGAAAATTTGTAGTTGGTTTAACGAACACTGGGTGACGATGGGGCGTTTGCTGGCAATCAAAGGCCCAAAATGGCCGGAAGAAAAAGCGGAAGCGGAAGAAAAAGGGCTGTTGGAAAACGTACAAGTTGCCGTTGCCAGTCAGTATCCAACTCCAGAAACGGACTGGGAAAGCACGATTTTAAAACTGTGGGCAAAAGGCGCGCCAGAACCAGGGAAATAATTTTTTGAATTTTGATATTCGAAGTTATTAAAAATGAGTCAGTGATTTGCAAGTTTTTTTAAACTCTGCCATAGAATTTGACTTCGGAAGTCCCTATAACTTGAGCCGCTCACTCAAAACGATTCCAATTTTCGGATGATCCGATTTCTTTGATTTAGTTCAAATGTAAATCGACTGATCTGCCGAAAATAAGATTAGCTGAATGACAATCCCATTTCATCAGCTATGATTGAAGAGCACTTGATGATTCGTTCGGAGGGTGCAAACTAATTCGAATGATCACTCCAGTATTCACGGCTGAGGGACCAATTTTAGGGTTAGCCCGAATCAATATTAGCTTGTGCTTAGCACGCCAGATTCGACGCTTTTCTCCCAGCAGCTCCCATCGCTGCGAGAAACTGGAGTTTTCTATATTATCCGCATCGCGTTTATCGCGATGCGGATTTTTTTTGGACATCAGGTACGCAGGGAATGAAAAGTATGACCCGCAATTGACCGATGGGGTTCCAGGTTTGATACTGCCTTAGACGGTGTCGAATTTCTTCAATCAAAACAACTGAGAAAACTACACGATGGTTTCTACGATAAAGACGTTTCGCCTTTTGGTTGTAGTCCTAATCTCGATCGGTTTATTTGCGAATTCAGGATGTGAATCGAAAGATAAAAAGGAAACTAGCGGATCAGCTTCCGAATCAGATGACTCAACTTCTTCGTCAGTTGGCGACAAGGGCGACGACAAAGAAACAACGTCGGATAGCGACACGATTTCCATCGATGGAGATTTGAGTGCTGCCGACTGGCGATCCATGATTGGAGAGGAGGTCACGATAAAGGGTGACCTCGTCGTTGTGGATACATTTAATCTGATACGTCGCGGTCAAATCAGAGTAGCTCGAAATCGGCTTTATGTTCCGACCAATCAAATCGATCCTAACGATGCCGAGTCGAATGGAAATTCTTACGAGGGCGGTAGCAACGTTGCGAATGTGACGAAGGCGCAAAAACGGAACGACGAATCCACGATAATTATTGATGACGGATCGGATGACCAAGCTATCTTTCCGCCTAAGTTGTTTCCCAGTCTTGGCAGCGCCAATCTAACGGTTCGTGTCGGATCGATTGTCCAAGGAGTCTCCGGAAAACTGGTCGAGGACGGAAACAGGATTTTCCTTGTGCCAAATGGCCCACTTCGCTGGACTCCCGCGGAGCGGCCAAAGCGCCCCGATGTCGGCGAAGCAGATGTCACTGTTGCCAGCTTTAATGTCCTGAACTTTTTCACGACGATTGATGATGGAAGCAATAACGCTCGCGGTGCTGATTCTGCGTCTGAACTGAGACGACAGCAGGCCAAACTGGTGTCTGCGATTGTTACAATGGATGCCGATGTGATCGGATTGATGGAAATTGAAAACAACATCGAAGCGGAAAACAAACTTGTCGCTGCATTGAACGCCAAAATTGGCAAAGAGGTTTTTACAGGCTGTGGCTTGCCTGAGGGTTTTCGAGGTGCACCAGGGGGCGTGGATGCGATTCGTGTAGGTATCATTTACCGATCTGATCGTGTTTCAACTGTAGGCGAGGTTTCGATGATCAGCGACGATGCGTTCGAGAAAGCGCGAGTGCCAGTCGTGCAGGAATTCACATCGAAGACGTTAGAGAATCCGTTCACTCTGGTTGTTAACCACTTCAAATCAAAAGGCGGATCGAGCCGCGCCGATGCGGCCAACAAGAATAAGGGTGATGGCCAAGGCGCCTTCAATGCCCTGCGACGCTCACAAGCCCTCGCGATTTGCAATTACATCGATGAACTTGAGCAAGCCAAGCCAGAGGCGCGTGTTCTGGTCATTGGAGATTTGAATGCTTATGGGCAGGAAGATCCTATCGATGCAATGCGGGCCAAAGGTTTGGTTGATCTAACGGAACGATTTGAAAAAAGTGATTCATCAACTAACGAAACTGAGTCCTATTCATATGTCTATCGTGGGCAGGCTGGATCTTTGGATCACTCGATCGCGACGGAAGCTCTGGCTAAGGATGTAACCGGGGTTGCGACTTGGCATATCAATGCTGATGAACCCAGGTTCGTTGACTACAACGAAGAATACAATCCGGAGCAACTGTACAAAGCCAACCCGTATCGTAGTTCGGACCACGATCCCGTGTTGATTGGGATCGGTGACTGAGATCCATGAGTCAAAACGCCTCGCAAATTTTTGAACCTTCTGATTCGGCGTTGGATCGTTTGTGTCAACAGTTGGCCGACAACGCTGGTGTCCCACAATCGGAAAATCAGTGGCCCGCATCCTCGTTGCAGTTGTGCGGTCAATCCGGCGTGTTCGCGTGGTTTATCGACAAATTGTATGGAGGCCAAGGTTGGAACAGCAGGCAGATCACGGAAGGGTATCTGGCACTTAGCAAGGCATGTTTGAAGACGACGTTTATCATTACGCAACGAACCTCTGCGACTGATAGAATCCAAACCTCGCACAACGAACAGCTCAAGGCGGATTTGCTGCCTGATTTGGCTGCGGGGCGAACTTCAACAACAGTCGGAATATCGCATCTCACGACCAGCCGCCAACACACGCAACCCGCAATGCGAGCCCGCCGCGTTGAGGGTGGTTTTGTTGTAGAGGGATTCAGTCCCTGGGTTACTGGTAGTCCACACGCCGATACTATTTTAATGGGTGCGGTGTTGCCCGATGCCAAACAGATCCTGTTCATCGGGAGACGAAACCAGATAGAGGAACAAATTGATGCTCAGCCAGGCTTCCAATCGGCACCACCTCAACAGCTGATGGCTTTAACGGGCAGCCAAACTGGTGCGGTCCACGTCTCGGATCTGTTTGTACCTGATTCTGATATTGTGAATGGACCGGTTGGGAATGTTATCAAAGTCGCGGCCGGCGCGATGACAGGCGGCTTGCAAACATCAACGCTTGCGATTGGGCATGCCAGTGCAGCGGTCCAGTTCATTTGCAACGAAGCGGAAAAGCGAGCTGACCTTCAGGCAACAGCTGCAGAATTTTCGGCACAGCTTGCAGAAGCCCGCTCGCAACTGTTGGCTCGAGCCGATGGACAAGACGTTTGTAGTCAGGAACTACGTAAAACGGCAAACAGCCTTGTCCTACGAGCCACGCAAGCTGCATTGGTTGCAGCCAAAGGAGCAGGTTACGTTGACGGTCATAAAGTGGGACGTTGGTGCCGGGAAGCGATGTTCTTTTTAGTCTGGAGCTGCCCCCAACCCGTATCGCAGGCCAGTCTCTGCGAACTGGCAGGTGTCGAGTCGTTTTAAGGCTGTTTTAAGGCTGAGCTCGTAGCATGGCTCTGCCGTGCTACACAATGCAAAAACGGCTCTGCCGTACATCCACCTCCCCTCAGGCCTGACCGAAAACGCTAAATCGTTCAATCACCGGTTTAGCCTTAACGTTGAAAGCGTTAACATCAGCTTCGTTATGAACGACTCACAAAATATCTACTACGAAGCCGATGCGGACTTGAGTTTGCTGGCCAACAAAACGATTGCCATTATCGGCTACGGTTCTCAGGGGCGCGCCCATGCGATGAATTTGCGTGACAGTGGTTGTCAGGTGGTCATCGGGCAACGCGAGGGGCAAGGCTGGAACACCGCGGTCGCTGACGGTTTTGAGCCTGTTTCGATTCCCGAGGCGGCAAAAACAGCGAACATCGTCAGCGTGATGCTGCCGGACGAAGTTCACGGTGCCGTCTTTGCGGCAGATATTCAACGGCATATGCAACCGGGCCAAATCGTGATGACTTGTCATGGGTTCAGCTTTCACTACGGTCTGATTACTCCACCTCCTGAGGTCGACCTGTTGCTAGTCGCCCCTAAAGGCCAAGGGCACATGGTTCGCAACGAATTTGTTCGAGGGGCGGGCGTTCCCTGTCTCATCGCGACGGGAGACGGTAGTCGTACCGAGACGTTTGAAATCGGTTTGGCCTACGCCAAGGCGATTGGAGGCACACGGGCTGGAGTGATTCAAACGACGATCGCAGCCGAGACCGAAACCGATCTGTTTGGCGAGCAAGCGGTTTTGTGCGGAGGTGTGACTGAGTTGGTTAAAGCGGGATTTGATACGCTTGTCGAAGCAGGCTATCAACCAGAGCTGGCCTATTTTGAATGTCTTCACGAGTTGAAAATCGTGGTCGACCTGCTGCATCGAGGTGGATTGGCAGAGATGCGAAAGTCGATTTCCAATACGGCGGAATATGGCGACTACGTTACGGGCCCGCGTGTGATCGACTCTCATGTGCGAGCATCGATGAAGCAGATTCTAGACGATATCAAAAGTGGGAAATTCGCCCAGCAGTTTATCGATCAGCATGAATCGGGAGGCGAAGAAATGGAATCGCTTCGCAAGGCAAACGAATCATCCTTGATTGAAACAGTAGGTGCAAAGCTGAGGAAGTTGATGCCGTGGTTGAAAAACGAACACTAAGAATTAAATGCAAATGAGTAGTCCAGTTGCTTCAAAGAAACCTACACTCATCTTGATTGCCCTTTTGTTTTTCTGGGCGGTTTTGTTGGCGATTGGCACGAGTGTTAATAGTAAGTCGTTTGACCTGCGCAAGCCGTTAGTAGTTTTGGGGACGATCGGTTTGTTCGCAGCGGTCTGGTTGATTGCAGTAGTTCGAAAGCAAGACTGAAGCGGGAGCATGTTTACGCTGCTAAATCTGATGAAGCTTGCGCGAATTAGCACGCTCAAGCTCCGCGTTGCTGCGCGTGAGCATGGCACCCAGATTTTTGGCATTGAAACATTAGAAGGATTTCAAAACTGTAGTGGACTTCGCCAGAAGTCCTGCGCGTTGTATAAACGGCGGGAATTCTGGCGAATCCCACTACGGAAAATGCGTACAAGCGATTTTGAAAGGCCCGCTAGATTAGCCACATAACAAAAGAAACTGGCGCGGCTGCGATCAGCGAGTCGATTACGTCCAGCACGCCACCTAGACCAGGAAACCAACTGCTGGAATCTTTGCAATCAGCCGTCCGTTTCAGGAACGACTCGGCCAAATCCCCAAACATCCCGGCAACCGTCAGTGCGACACCATAGACGAGCACCCAACCTACCGATTTGTCGATTTCGATTTGGTACAAAAACGGCGCGATCACGTAGACCATGAACAATGCCCCCACGATGCCGCCGAGGATCGCCCCCGCCCCGCCTTGGATCGTTTTACCCGGGCTTAGTCGAGGAGCAAGCTTTTTGGTGCCGAACGCTTTGCCCACAAAATAGGCCACTGCATCGGAGAGTTTGACGGTCACAATCAGGGAGACGATCGAAAATATACCCAGCAGGTTATCTCGTTCCAGTAAACGATGTGCTGCCAAAAAGCCAACCAGCAGAAGGATGTAACCTAACCCGAGTACGTAAAAGGCCAGTCGTTCGACCGCAGCGCGGTCCAGTTGGCTGAACTTCATCTCGAATAAAAATGCGGTACCTATGGCCATTGCGAACCCAAGCATCGGCCAGCCAAAATTTCCGATCGGGCAATCTACTGGAAAAGTAACCGCCAGAGGAACAACTGCAAACGAGCTCATAATCAACGCACAAAAAGCTCCCACTGACGTTTTCAGTTCAAGCGACTCGGTGCGCCACATGTTTACCAATTCGCCAGCGGCCAATGTCGAGACCAGGATCATAAGACCGGCAATCACCAATCCCGGTCGGCCCAGAATTTCAGTCTTTCCAAGATAGAAATCGAGCCAAGTCAAAAAGATCATCACACTGACGATGATCGCGGCAGAAAAAAGGCGACGGCTTAGCATATGGACTGGTTGTCTTTCATTCTACTTGTTCAAACCACCAAAGCGTCGGTCGCGCGAAGCGTAATCGGAAATCGCCTGACGAAGATCGGCCTCCGTAAACTCAGGCCATGTTTTATCGGTGACCCACAACTCACTATAGCTGATTTGCCAAAGCAGATAGTTGCTGATTCGCATTTCACCGGCGGTCCGAATCAGCAAATCGGGGTCGGACATCCCTGCGGTATAAAGATTTTCCGCGACACAATCTTCGGTGATGTCTTCCAGTTGCATCTCACCATCGCGAACTTTGGTCGAGATCTTTTTAATCGCGTCGACGATTTCCCCGCGAGCTCCGTAGTTAATTGCCAGACACAGGCAGCTGCCGGTGTTGGTCGAAGTCAACTCGATCGTTTTGTCCATTTCGATTTGGACATTTTCAGGAATGCGATCTCGCCGACCAATAATTTCAAGCCGCAGATTCTGCTCCATCAACAGATCACGCTCCTGTATCAAGTAGTTCTGCAGCATGTGCATCAGGAAATCGAGTTCGTCCTGCGGTCGTTTCCAATTTTCACTGGAAAGACAATAGAGGGTAACCTGTTTGATTTCCAGCCGCGTGCATTCCTCGGTGATGATACGAACCACATCCGCGCCACGACGGTGCCCCTCGGCTCGAGGAAGATCCTGTCGCTCAGCCCAACGTCCATTGCCGTCCATAATGATGGCAATATGTTGAGGTTTCCGCGCGGGGTCCCACGTTGCGGTTTCCGATTTGCTCGAATCTGTTGAGGAACTATCCAATGTGATTCCCTGCGTCTATTGCCTTGGTTGCCTGGGCAAGTCTCGCAAAGACTCCCAGACTTAACCTACGCCATAATTTTAACTCAATGGCTGGCCGCAAACTCGCCCAACGTTGCACCGGCCAAGTCGATCGTTTGTGCGCGATCGGGTCCAATCGAAATAAAGCCTGCCTTGCAACCAATCAACTCTTCCAATCGCATGATGTACTTGATCGCGTTTTCGGGAAGGTCCGAAAGCTCACGTGCTCCGGTAATGTCGACTTTCCAACCCGGCAAAGTTTCATAAACCGGTTTGCAGCGTTCCAAATCGTCAGCGCTACTGGGAAAGTGCGTAATCGTTTTGCCATCCAACTCGTAAGAGGTGCAGACTTTAATCTCGTCCAACACACTCAATACGTCCAGCATCATAAATGCGATCTTGGCGATTCCACTCAGCCGACGTGTATAACGAACCGCCACTGCATCAAACCAACCGCAACGACGTGGACGACCGGTCGTGGTACCAAACTCGTTGCCTGTGACTCGAATCAGTTCTCCCGTTTCGTCATGCAACTCGGTCGGAAACGGTCCACCTCCAACACGTGTTGAGTAACACTTGGCCACGCCGATGATTTCGCCGACTTGATTGGGTGGAAGTCCGCTGCCCGCGCAGATTCCAACACCACTGGCGTTACTGCTGGTGACAAACGGAAACGTACCGTGGTCGATGTCCAGCAACGAACCTTGTGCGCCTTCGAACAAGATTTTTTTGTTTTCGTCCGCTGCATCCAAAAGGATCGTGGAAGTGTCTGCGATGTAAGGTCGTAGTCGCTCGGCGTAGCCGGAGAACTCGGCAATGATCGCTTCGGCATCCAATTCGACTTTTTGGTCGGGTGCGATGGCAGCCAGAATTGGAATTTTGACTTCACAGATTCGGCGAATTCGATCTGCAAAATCGTCGCGAAGCAGATCGCCCAAGCGTACCGCGTAGCTTCTGCCAACTTTGTCACGATAACAAGGTCCGATCCCTCGGAGTGTCGTGCCGATATTGTTCGAGCCGGTAATTCGCGCGTTCCACATCGCGTCTTCGGTGCGGTGCCATGGCATCACAACATGAGCTCGCTCGCTCAGTTTCATCCGTTTTTGGACGTCGATTCCTCGCTCAACCAGTTGGTCGATTTCGTTCAGGATCGTTTCCGGGTGAATAACCACGCCCGGAGAAACGACGTTGAGTACGTTTTCGTTGAGGATTCCGCTGGGAATATGGTGAAGTTTGTAGACTTCGTCCCCGACGACAACGGTGTGTCCCGCGTTGGCTCCGCCTTGGTAGCGAACCACGACATCTTTGCCCTGGGTCAAGATATCGACCAATTTGCCTTTGGCCTCATCACCCCACTGGAGCCCTATAACTGCCTGTCCCGACACTTTTTACTTTCCGTTTGATCCACATTACCAAACCTGCCAGTCTACGTTTTTTGGCAAGATATGGTCAAGCAGCCGAAATCGGAAGATTGAGAGGATATAATCGACGAAGAATTGAATGATGGCCAATTGGCTGCAATGGTAACGGTTTTGACGGATTTTTTGAAAATGAAAAGCTTCATTATTTCTCAACTTGTTTTGGCTTTGTTTTTTACAACTCATCTCGCGGCTCAAAATCAGGGCTCTGCGACTCGTCGTGATTCAAAACAGGCGGAGCAGGAAGAGGGGGTTACGATTCGTGGAAGGATTATCCAAGGCACCAAGCTGGAGACATTCCACGTCGATTTGAGCAAGTTAACAGTTCGATTTCTAAAACGAGTTGAGATCCCTCAACCTCGCTTGCCCGAAAAATGGCAAAAGATGAAGCAAGCCGAACGGGAAGCTTGGTGGAAACAGTTTTCTGATTCGCCTGCGGGCAAGCGTCTTGCGGCTCAGCAGCAAAAGATTCTTGAGAACGCGCATGAGTATGATGCCAAGGTCGAAGCCAACGGAGATTTTGTTGCTTACGATGTTCTGCCGGGAACTTATGGAATGACTGCCAGGATCGACAAAGAGATTGGTCCACGTACCTATGCTTTCGAAGTCTTTGGAGAGATTCCTGTCTCTGGCGAAGCCGATGTGATGACTTTGGGTAAAAAGCCGTTGGTGATCACGCCGATTATTCGCACGGGCGAACCAGCTGCGACTTGGCGTACGATTCAAACGCTGGACAATCAGGAAGTTGCTTTGGAAAATTTCCGTGGCAAGTATTTGCTGGTTAACTTTTGGGCGGCCGACGATCCCAGCAAGGACTATCAAACGGACGTGCAGGAGGCAGTCGAAAAATTAAAAGCCAAGCACAAGTTCGAATTGCTTTCGATCGGACTGGACAAAGAGAAATCAACTTTGGTTGAGTTCGTGCGTGAGAACAAACTAAAAGGCTATCACGTACATGCCGGTAGGCAGGATCGAATCGCACGGGTTTTTGGTGTCCACACAACGCCAGGCATGTTGTTGATTGATCCTCAGGGCACGATCGCGATGACCTACCCCGAAATGATTCGGGCATATCGGTCTGGAAAACCATCGCTAGATGTGATTTTGGACGATCGAATTACGGGCAAGGATGTTCCAACGCCAGCAGAATCACAAAAAGCAGAAGGTGAAGAAGCAAGCAAACAGTAGACGGTGAGTTTAGTTTTTTGTGTCTGCGATCTGAGAACAGGATGCCAGTAGAATTCGACGCTAAACGATACGACGGCCGGATGCCGTATCGCCGCTGTGGACTTAGTGGTCTCAAGCTCCCCGAAATCAGTCTGGGATGTTGGCACAATTTCGGTGGCCCGGAACCGACCGATCTGCAACGAAAGATGCTTTATACGGCGTTTGACTGTGGAATAACGCATTTTGATCTGGCCAACAATTACGGACCGCCCTTTGGCAGTGCGGAGACCAATGTCGGCAAGATCCTGAAGGACTTTCCTCGCGACGAGTTGGTGATTTCCTCAAAAGCGGGTTACATCATGTGGCCGGGACCGTATGGCGAATGGGGCTCGCGAAAGTACATGCTGGCGAGCCTTGACCAGTCGTTGAAGCGATTGGGTCTGGATTACGTCGATATCTTTTACAGCCACCGCTTCGATCCCGAAACGCCGCTGCAAGAGACGTTGGGGGCTCTGAATACCGCAGTTGAGCAGGGCAAGGCGCTTTACGTTGGGATCAGCAGTTACACATCAGAACAGACTCAACGTGCCGTCGAAATTTGCCAAGCCAATCGTTGGTCTCGTATTTTGATTCACCAACCGAACTATTCTTTGTTCAATCGTTGGATTGAACGGTCGTTGACCGGTGTTTGTAAAAATAGTGGAATGGGCATGATCGCGTTTTGCCCGCTTTACCAAGGCTTGTTGACCGGCAAATATTTACAGGAAGTACCCACGGGCAGTCGAGCTGACGTGGCGCCGCAGTTTTTGCGGGAGACTGAATTGTCGCCCGATAATTTGAAGGTCATTGCCAAGCTAAATGAAATAGCCAAGTCGCGTGGACAAACGTTGGCTCAAATGGCGATTTCGTGGATCTTGAGATTGCCTGAGGTTACAAGTGTGCTTTGCGGGGCGAGCCGTCCAGAACAGATTGTGGAGAATTGCAAAGCGATCCAGAACACGGAGTTTGACACAGACCAGCTTCGCCAGATCGTAGGGCTGGTTTCCAGTGCCGATTTGCCGCCTTCTCTTTGGCCTCGCGATGAGAATTGAGTCGCATCTGCGCTGGACGATGAAGGGGTGATCACTTAACTTGGTGGTTAATGTAAAAACCGAAAATTGGCACGTAAAGCTGTTTCGGATCGAACGCCTACAACCAATCGTGACGTCCTGATGCCTTCGAAATCAAAACCAAAAAAGTCAGCGTTTGCAGACGCCAAAGGCCCCTCCTCGCCGAGCCCTAAACCCTACAAACGCGATCCAGCGCGTCAACGTTTTTTGATTTTCGTCTTTTTGACGGTAGCGATCGGAGGGGGGATTTTGGCAATGGTTTTCAAGAACGCCAGATTGTTCGATTTTGCTATGGGAAAAGTTGAGCAACTCGTCTGCCACGTCAAAAAAGAGTACGAGCATGATAAGTACGCATTCACGCAAGGCTTGTTTTTCGACGGCGACATGATGTACGAAAGTACCGGGCTGAATGGCGAATCGACGATGCGATTGGTCGATTATAAAACGGGAGAGGTCAAAAAACGTATCGTTCTGGACAAAAAGTTCTTTGGCGAAGGCTGCACGATGCTGAACGGCAAGATCTATCAGCTGACCTGGAAGCAGGGTAAGTGCTTTGTCTACAACAAGGATCTCGTTAAAGAGGCAGAGTTTGATTACGAAACCGAGGGGTGGGGATTAACCAACGATGGTACCAATCTGATCATGACCGATGGGACCGCTAAACTGATCTACGTCGATCCCTCCGATTTTTCGATCATCAAAAAGGTGTTCGTCAAATTCGGTAAAGAACGAACGAGTTCTGTCAGCCAGATTCGATTGAACGAGCTGGAATACTATGAAGGATTCGTTTTTGCCAACCACTACGATGTATCCAACGGGTTTCGTTCCGACTACATTTACGCGATCAATGCAGAGTCAGGTAAAATCACTTCTCGTATCGATCTAGAGGGACTCTGGCCTCTTGAAGAGCGTCCCACAAAGCCTCGGCAAGGGGTTATGAACGGGATTGCGGTTTCACCAGAGGGGCAGTTCTTTGTGACGGGGAAGTATTGCCCGAAGATGTTCGAAGTCGACTTTGTGACCGAAAAAGTAAAAGAACAGATCGAAAAGAACAAAACGCGAGCTGGCGCTGAAGAGTAGAGCGGTCGATGGCCAAATCCAAATCAAATCGCAATGTGGGATCTGGCTGTGGTTACATCCTGGGCTTGGGGATTCTGGTTTGCGGTCTGCTGTGGTTCAACAGCTGGATTGCAGAGCTGATTGTTCAGTCCAATCGAGATCGGATTCGGGACAAACGTATTGCTCAAACGATCCAGTTTTTGTTTCCCGTGTTATTTATCTTTGTCGAATTCTGGCTCTATGATCGCTTGGTCGGCCTGATTCGAAACGAGTGATTTCTTGTCGGTCGGTTCTTTATCCGCACGTTCTTTGTTGGCAGGTTTTCTTTTTCGTGAGATGCGAACGGGTACCGAATCGATTGCAAACCCGTTTTCGCTTTGAAGATATATCTGCACAACGCATTCCCCGCTGGCACTTTCTGGGATCGGAACGGTGATGTCAAAATCGCCTTCTTTAATTTCTTGTGTTTCCATACCGCAAACGAGTTTTTGAGCTTGCTCGTACGCTGTCTGATAACTTTCGAATTCGCTGGGGTCGTATTCTGACCGACGGGGCACTCGCTGCCTGAGCCGATCACGCTTCAAGCTTACCGCGATTTGGGCAGTGCCTGAAATCGGAGAACTGCCAGACAATCGAACCGTTCCTGTTTGCTCATCGACTTCTCCAGTCAGACCCAATTTCTCAGCTCGTTTGACTCGCAGCAGCGGATCACCCAGTAAGTTGATTGAATCCGCGTGCTCTCTTCGCTCGGCCAAAAGTAACTCTGGTTTGGGGCTGAACGATCGCCCCATCGCTTCGATAATCTGGCGATATTCGGAGGGGTTTTTGTCTTCGTTCAAAATCAAGTTGCGTTTTGCGACTTTAACCAGGTCACCTATTGTTGCCGAATCGCCTGAGAAATAATCCTGAGTGATCTCTAACGTAAATAGGCTTAACCCATACGGCATCGCAACTCGCGTGCTGGCGATCACCGCGATTGGGCCTTTATCCTGCTTGAGCATCGTCTCAGCCAGACAGTCTTCGGCGTGGTCAAAGCCCCCTGTGCTGCAGGCAAGGAAAAGGGCAATCGGGCTGCCACTGGTCGCAGCTAAAGTTTCCACGTTGGTTCGGTCCAAAATTCGGTGTGAACGATCGGGTAATCGAACACGATCCAGAAAATGCGTTGCTCCATGGCCAATATAAACCCAGAACAAGCAACCTTCGTTAAACTTGGCAACACTCGTCTCGTCGAATTTGCTTGGGTCGGGGCAATAGGGACTGGTCCAGCTCCCGTAAGTCATTGTTGTTTTGTAACCACCCGGAATTATCTCGGTGATCATCTGTTTGGCAGTTTGCTCAATGAGCGTATCAATGAACCCGCCGAAACCACCGACACCCGCTATAAAATTGATTCGCTGTAACCATTCCCCGCCCGCTTCTTTTTCGTACTCGATGATGCGATTGATCGTTTTTGTCAATTCAGCCGGCGAGTCCACGGTCAGTCTTCCAATCGCCAACTCAGGAGTCCCATCGTTGTCTAAATCGACATAGGGATTGTCGGTCGCAATATCGGGTTGACCACCGTACAGCACATTTACATTTGCTTTCACATAGTTGGTTGGCACTATGTTGTCCCCACTGGCATCGCCTACTAGAACAACCGTTTTAAGTTGAGTGTTTTGGCCTGCCATCCTATGAATGGTCGCGCGGAGTTTCTCCGAAGTTTGGGGCGAGGTGATTTTCAGGTTGTGCCCTTGCTGCATGCGGTATTCCACCCAGGGTTGTAGAGCTTGTTGGAACTCAGGGGGACAAACGACTAGCGTGTCGGCTGCTTGTTGCGCTTGTTGGCCAACAACGGTAAGTGGCCAGCTGAAGCCGATTGTGATACAGCAGAGAGTTAGAATCTGAAGTAATTGGCGACGCATTTAAATGCCCTAGTGAGATTTAGAAAGCCCGTCGGCTTTCGAGGATTGCCGACCAAGTGGTAATCAAGTCTGGCCAAACGGTGCGGACTAAGCAAGACCGAATCCTTGTCAATCCAACCGCAAGCGATATCGGAAGTCAGCTATTTGTGGGGCTTCGGACAGCACCTACCGTTTTGTACACAAAAAGCTGGGTATGTGATCAATGTAGCTCGTTGGCGAAGAGACAATTTTTTATCTTGCGTAACATTTTTTAACAAATGACGCTGCTTAAATAGCGAACAGGAAACTATCCAATGGACTAATAAGAAAGGAACGAGCACAATGATTCGAAAAACAGCAAAATCGTTTTTCGTTGTTACCGTTTGCGTTTGCATTCTTATGGTCAATTTCCTGGTTTCGACCATCCGAACCTTGCTGCTAGTTTGATTGGACCGTTGCGTCAGGTTGACTTTGACCGCGTTGGATTTGCTCGGCTGGATTGGGCTGCATAGGGGATTTAAAGTAGCAGTTAAAGTAGCACGCCTCTCC
>CAZDBA010000074.1:0-1583 GCA_964503615.1 uncultured Pirellulaceae bacterium | reverse complement strand
CGCCTCTCCGAGGCCTCGGAAAGGCGAGCTACTTACATAGTCCGTTAAACGTACCAGACCAGCAACCTAATACCACATTGAATCAAATAAGGGCCGCCTAAAAGGCGGCCCCTTGATTGTTTACTTCGTCTCTTAAACTAACCAAGACAGTTCTCCGCGAACGCCACCCACATCACCCTTCCAACGAAGTTGGGAGGGTCGAAAATCCAGCGATCAACAAGGTTTTCGGGAAGGGCAACGCTGCCCCACGCTGCCCCACGCTATCGCAATTCACTGAGAAGCCTTCTAACCTGTGATTCCTTTGACCGCCTTGATGTTCTCTACGACCGTCATGAACTTTTTGAACAAAGGAGCCAGTAGCTCTTTGATCTTTGCTCCAACGCCACCTTCGGTTTCGTATACGCCATTAAGACCATCTCGGAGCTTTGACACGTTCAAGCTGCCGGTCAGGTCTTTCATTCCATCTGCAGAGACGCCTGAGAAATCGAGTCCCGAAAGGAAATCGGTTGCTTGAGTTAGCTTAGGAGCAAACTTCTTTGCACCCTCTAGATCTTTAATGTCGACAACCGAAGTCGCAAGTCCACCCAGCTTTTCAGTGATCTGGCCTTTACAGTCGCCCAGATTTTTCGCGGTGATCTTTACCGGATCAGTTTTGCCCTTATCACCACCGCCCATTAGTTTGGGTAGTATGAAAATACCGGCGATGATCAACGCAGCCAACGCAAGCAAAGGAAGGAGCATTTTCAAAAGGTTGCTGCCTCCTTGAACTGCAGCACCGGCCGCGTCGGCAGTTGAAGAAGCCGCTTTCGACGCCACATTGGCTGTCGAAGAAGCAGCGTTACCAACTGAATCGGTTACGTTGCTTAGCAAGTTTCCAAAGCCGAGTTGGTCGCCCAGTCCGCTTGGCAATGCGGCAGCGACGTTTTTCTTTTGACTGCCTAAAAAGTTTTTCAGCCCAACGGCGTCCAGCGCTTTCGCCTTAATGTGTTTTCCGATCACACCCATGATGATTGGGGCCGCCATCATCAATAGCTTGCCAACCATTCCTTGGCCTAGACCGAGTGATTTTGCGATCGTTGCAATCATTGATGTTGATTGCTGTTGCCCACCCATGATGCCATCCAGAATGCCACCACCTTGTTTCATGTACTCTTCTTCCTTGCCACCACCCATCAGGTCACCGAGTTTGTCGAGAATGCTGGAGTCTTGTTTTGTGGCAAGATCAAAAACATCGCTCGCTCCTTGGGAGGATTCCGTTTTCTTCATCATTCCGCCAAGAATGGCACCCGCAGCGTTTTCGAACAAGCCAGGCGTTTTTTTCTCATCGGCGCCCAATAGGCCACCCATTTGCTTCATCACTTGACCAGAGACTGCGCCCTTGATCATGTCCATTAAATTGTCCATAGGTTACTCCTTGTCTAACGAGGTAGGTTAAATTTGGCTTGTGGTTTTTGACTTGCGACCTAAGTATAAGACCTTACAAATTAGCTTGGTAGCATCCTGACCTTAAAGTTAAGAATTGGGCTTCGAAATTCCAGCCTAACATCTGGGTAAACACGGTGGTTTGCGGCGTTTTCGCTTCC
>CAZDBA010000073.1:16118-23769 GCA_964503615.1 uncultured Pirellulaceae bacterium | reverse complement strand
TTTGTTTGAGTTCGTGGTCAGTCAGCAAGCTGTGAGCGACAGGCCAAATCATTAGAGAGCACTTCAAAACTCATGTTTTATTACAGGGCTCTTGGTTTAGCGGCTGAGCGACACGTGATAAAGGCACGTCCCTCAGCTTCAAGGTTACCGAACGCGCGTTCGATTGGAACAAAGGCAACCCTGGTTACCCTAATAGATTTTCCACCCTTTAATTTACACAAACTGAAAGCTCCGCATCACGTAGGTAGGTTGGCTTTCTCCGCGATCTCTGCGCCTCCGCGTTTCAAAAGAGTCCCCAAGTCAAAACCAGCGATCATCCATGTGCAGTACATGTCCGCAGGGGATGTCCCATTGATTGTTAAAACTGCCAGGCGTCTTTGCTAAACGGTTCGATTCCCTGCCCCGTGACTCAGCATGCTCATGCTGCGCGCGAGCATGGCCCCATATCTATTGCGAAGATCGAACCATCAACTACGGGATCAGTCATTTGGGATGCAAATCAACCACAATCCGAACAGCAACATGACCGTGTTCCCCTATTCCATAGAATAGCAACGTGGCAAGTTGAGAAACCGCAGATAAACACAAATGAAACGATCATGCTATCTGCGTTTATCTGTGGTCCAAAAACCATGAGCAAAACTAATTGCCAATTTATTGCTCGTTCGAATTACCGAACGCTGTGAGCAAAGAGTGAATGATCTTTTGGGTGTTTGGGGCATCTTCACTTTGTGACGTACAACGGATTTTGAAAAGAGTGTTCGATTTTGACCAAACGTAGATGTCGGAGGCAACGGTCTTCCCGTCAACCGTGAGATCATATTGGCACCAAAGTGCGTTTTGCTGTGAGTCACCAAGTCGAACGACTTCAGATTTTCTTTCTTTTGCATTTTGCCAAATGCCTAAATCCACTAACTGCGCAATTCCAGATTTCGCGCTCTGCATTTCTTGAACAACCAATTCGGAATTCACGTCATTTGGGATCACGTCATGACCGCGTGTAAACTGATACAGCGTTAACGATAAACCAGATTCGTGACCGTAAGGCACGGTAAATCCGTGGTCCGCCTCTGGGAGCGGTCGCAACTCACCCTTTGTCCAACCATCTGGTACGACAAGCTCAAGTTGTGGGGCTGGGATTTCCGCGTCCAAAGCGGCTTGCTCCAATTCTTGTATTGCTTCTTTCAATGCACCCGCTTCTGCTTCTTTCTCTACATCAGGTTTTGGTTCCGCTTTGTCTTCCGTGTTTTCTTCTGCTTCTTCTGCTTCTTCTGCTTCTTCGATTTGGGGGCGGAAGAAGATATAGACTTGGGTGTTAACAGCCGGAATGTTCTCGGTGAACGCTTCGAACAAAAGGGCGTTATCGTCGTTTACGCTTTGGATCGGAATATCCATCGTTGCAGTTGAAAAATTGGAAAGGCAGACCATCTCACCCGAATCGCCGTAGTACTCTTTTCGTCCGTTTTGATGGACATAGAACTGGCTGCCGCCAAACACGAAATGGGTCTCCATTGCTCGCTTGGTCCTGAAGTTTCGAATCATCTGCTGGACCGGAATTCGCTTAATTTCATCTCCTTCTTTCCAGGCAACGTCCATGTCGATTCGCGGGCCGCTGGCTGGTTTATATTCCGGGTCCCAAGTAACTGGTTCGCCTGGGTTACAACCCATCGCGAGAAAAGTGGCGTGAACCTGAAACGATGTTGCATTGACTGAAACGACCGACTCGTGCTCTTTGGTATTCCGTGGGCAAGCAAACATTTCCAGTGGCCCCTCTTTGATGCAAATCTTGCCGCCGACGATCACCTGATTGTTTGCCTTGTCCAACCACAACTCAGAAGTCGGAAACACCTGCTTCACGCCTTCAGGTAATTCGATGCTCGGTTCAAAGACGATCGGCTCGACTTCTACCTCCTGTTCGCCTTCTGCTTCGACAGCCTTCGCACGCTCGGCACGTTCAGCTTTCAGTTTTTCGACAAGAGCCTTGGTTTGGGCAGCGATTTTTTCACTTTCTGAAAGCTCTGACTGGTCACCCTTCTCGCCTTCTTGCGGAACTTGTGCCTTCTCTGAACCTTCTTGCGATTGTTCTTCCACTTGCCAACCATAAGCTTGACCGTTTGGGATTGCCAAAACGGCTACGAAACAAGCGAAAGTCACAGTAAGGATCGACTTGGTGAGGTTTTTATTCATCTTTTGCTCCAGAGACTTTGCCCGCTCCAACGATATTGTTTTGCTCATCCCAAAACAACACTTCAAATAATACCCCCGAAACTCAAAGCGGGGTGAAAAATAAAAAAGCATTGGTATGATATGGGCCGATTGAATTCTAACCGATTTCTGTTTATCCAGCCATGAACGTTCCCCCACTTACAGAACTCAATGAAAATTCGTCCTGGGAAATGATTCAAACAGCGCTAAAGCGTTCTACCAAGCAACGATTGGGAGCAGCCTGGTGCAAGTCGGAACTCCATCTGACTTGGGGGCAGCCTGCCGTCATTGTGGCAGCAGTCAACCAAGTCTGCGATCGCCTGCTGTCGTGTACAGATCTTGCAAATTGTGAAACCTCGGCCGACACCGCCAATTCGATCGGATCGTTCGCTGATCTAGCCAAACAATTTTCAAACGAAACTCAAGGTCAGCAGGTCTCATTGGCAAGCGCGTTGGAGGGGCTTTGCCTCGCCTATCACATCAACCATTTTGCTGATGATTCGAATTGTTCCGAGATCGTCAATACGGCTTTACGCGACCTCCAACACGATGGGCCGCCGACAGCTCTATCGATCCCAAACACGGGACCGGAGTTGCTGGCTCTACAGCTAAGCGCGATAGAATATCCGCTTGTGATTTTGTCACAATGTTTTTCAGATATATCGCAAACCCGGTTTCAGAATGTTGCGATTGAAATCACGCAGCGCTTTGAGTCTTTACTCAACGCCACGACCGACGGCGATGGCTGGATCGAATCGTCGTACTTTCAACAGTTCTGGCAACTTACCGCGTCTTGGGCTCGGACGTTTTTGCTTTTAGAACACTTGGAGATTTCGGTCGGCGAAGAGTGTCGGCGACAACTGGAATGGGTTTGTCGTCAGTTCGTTCGAACCATGGGCCCGGACGGACGTCAATTGCTGGGCCCCGCAGACCAGTGTGTAGCATCGATAAAATTTCAAGAGGCGATGACCAACCTCAGCCTCGATCGTGCGGACAAAAAACTATTGCGACTTCGTGACCCCAACCGGGAATCAAAGAAAAAAGACGATATCAATTTGACTTTGTTTGACGAAAGCGGGTTCTCCGAATGGGCCAGCAGCGGTGTCTTTCAAAGTGGTTGGGGGGATTCCAGTCCTCGCATTGCGATCACGGCCCATCAATCGAGATTGGAGCTTGAGATCGCTGTTCAAACTTCGTTGATTCGAGGACTTTCCGAATCGAAAGTTTGTTTCAATGGAAAGCCGTTAGGTTACTTCCATCAAGAACATGAAATTTGCTGTTGGCATTGTGATGATGGCGTGGAGTACGTCGAGTTTGAATTCCAATTGGAACAGGGAGCGAAACTCGAGCGGCAGATTTTGCTGTGTCGCGAAGATCGTTTTGCAATCATCGCAGATGCCGTTCGCTTTGCCGACTCGGGTGAAGTTGAATTTGAAATGCGATTACCGCTTTCCAATGGCATTTCGGTTTTGCCTGAAACAGAAACGCGAGAAGTCTATCTCAAGGACGATCAAATCCGGGCTTTGGCGTTGCCATTGGCATTGGGAGAGTGGAAAGCGGATGGAATGGGTGGTTCGCTGGGCTTCGACGAAGGTGATCTGGTTTTAAAACAAAGTTGCCGCGGTCGCGCGATTTACGCTCCATTGTTTATCGACTTGAGCCCCGCACGCAGCAAGCGGCCTCGAACCTGGCGGCATCTAACGGTTGCAGAAGAGCGGGAGACTTTGAAAAATGAGGACGCCGTCGCGTTCAGGATCCAAATTGGCAAAGAGCAATGGCTGGTTTACCGTAGCCTGAACGGTTCTGGGAATCGGACGTTCATGGGTGAAAATCAAATCTGCGAATTTTTTCTCGCTCGGACAGATGGCGATACCGAAGCGGACGAGTTGTTGCAAATCGAGTAGGAGCCAAACGGACCTTCTCTCATTGCCCGGAAGCAGTTAACAAGATTTTGGAAAAAGCGTGGAACGAATACAACGGCTCAAAGCCAATTTGGACGAAACGAATCAGCGCATTGCAGCAGCGGCTCAAAAGGCGGGCCGTTCGGCGTCAGAAGTTCAATTGATTGGCGTGACCAAGTACGTCGATGCTGAAACGACACGTGACTTGATCGCTGCCGGATGCAAAGCGGTAGGCGAGAATCGCCCGCAAGTTTTTAAAGAGAAGAATGAAAAGCTTTCTGATCTAGATGTGCAGTGGCACTTGATCGGGCACTTACAACGAAACAAGATTAAATTTGTTTTGCCCCATGTCGCCTTGATTCATTCGGTGGACAGTTTACGGTTGATCGAAGCGCTAGAAACCTCAGCAAGCAAGCTTTCAAAACCGGTCCATCTACTTTTAGAAATCAACATCTCTGGCGAAGAAGCAAAGCACGGATTCACCGAAACCGAAATCAGCGCTGCGATCGACCGAATTGCAGAATCCAAATGGCTGCATGCCGACGGAATGATGGGCATGTCCCGATTTGATGGTACGCCCGACGATTGCAAACGAGAATTCGAAAACCTGCGCAAGCTGCAAGAATCGCTTTCTCCCCAATTCGAGGGAAGCAATGTCAATCTAAAAGAGTTGTCGATGGGTATGACGGGCGACTTCGAAATCGCCATTGCGGCTGGCGCGACGATGGTCAGAATCGGCTCCGCTTTATTTCAGGGTGTCGAAAGATAGTCAGTGCCCTGCCCTTCCCCAATGGGCGGTTATTGAGTTTATAATTCAGCAGCGATCCTAAATCAGTTTGTGGATTGCACATTTTCATCATCGTTGACCAAGGTAGTAAAATGGCGGATAAGAACAATTATGACCAACCTCGCATGTTCGAATACAACGATGCTAAATCGGACAAGTTCTGGGAGATTCAACTAGACGGCGCGTCGCATACGGTTCGCTACGGCCGAGTTGGAACCGATGGCCAAACGAAAACCAAAGAGTTCGCCGATGCGGAAAAAGCGGTCGCCTCTTACGAGAAATTGGTCAAAGCGAAAGTAGGCAAGGGCTACAAAGAAATATCGGACCAATCCACTTCCCGCTCTGCGGCAGTGGCAAAAGTAAAAGAAAAGAACAAGGAACACGCGCCGTTTTTGGAAGCGATTTCAAAAGCCCCGGACAATCTGGATAACTACCTTGTTTTTGCGGACTACCTCGAAGAACAAGGCGATCCGCGCGGCGAGTTCATTCGCACCCAATGCGCACTCGAGGATGAGGCGACCTCAGCTGCCGAACGAAAAAAACTGAAAGCGCT
The DNA here is from genome assembly GCA_964503615.1 of uncultured Pirellulaceae bacterium. GTDB lineage: Bacteria > Planctomycetota > Planctomycetia > Pirellulales > Pirellulaceae > CAZDBA01. The sequence continues at coordinate 18,323 of CAZDBA010000073.1, read as the reverse complement.
TGAGAAGAAACTGCTCAAGGCGAATCAAGCCGAATGGTTGGGAGATCTCGCCGATGATTTGATTAACCAGAAAGCGCCAGAAGAATTTGGGAGATACGGAGATTCAAAAATCTATAACTGGGCATTCGCTCGAGGGTTTCTGGACTCGTTGACGATCAGTTACTTGCTCCCGAAATTCGCTAAGCTTCTTAAAAAATCATCTTCGGCTAAAGGGTTGCGAAGGCTGGTTATTCGCGATACGTCAAACGGTTATGACTTCGAAGATTATGAAGAGTACCAAGATGAAGAATTTGACGAGGATGGATCACCGGGATTCGAGGCGTTGCTAGGTATCAAGCTTGAGAACTTGCGATACCTGGAAATCTCAGAAGACGACCAAATGTCATGCCACATTCGATGTGAAGGCATCGAACGCCTTTTAAAGCAAACACCTCGACTGGAAGTTCTGGGTTTACATTGCCACGAAATCGACACAACCAAGTTGTTCAAATCCAAGCTACCTGAACTAAGATCATTGTCCGTAAAACACTGCCATAATTTCGACTTCAAGGCACTTGCAGGCAATAAGGCTTTTGCAAAACTGGAAAGCATTTGCTTTCACCCGCATGCAATGGAATACGGGGAAGATGAGGCCTACATCGGTAACGACGATTTCGCATCACTCTGCAAATCTAAAAACCTCACAAGCCTGAAGGAAATAGATCTCACGTGTACTTCGTTAGAGGATCCTGCAATCGAATCGCTCGTAAAGTCGTCGCTTTTAGGCCAGTTAGAAACGATCAAAATAGCGCACAGTGGACTTAAAGATGAGTCAGCCAATTTGTTGGCAGCTGCCGATCTAGGAAATCTCAAAACGCTTGATCTGTCTTACAACTATATGACCGAAGAAGGAGTTGAAACGCTGACTGCAGCTTTTCCTCGCTTGGTCGCCCAACAGCAATATGCAATTAGTTCTTACGAAGAAGGTGAGCATCTTTATCAAGGCGACTACGAATAGCGAATTCGCAAGCACCTATCATGTCCGTCAATCCTGCCTATATCATCGTTGCCGACTCTAACAGCCTGCGCTGGGAGCATTACGAACGGGATCTCAAGCAATTTTGGGAAGCTCGAGGCTGCACGCCTAAAATCAATCTTGTCGAATGGTCACAGTTACTTGCCAACTGGAAGGACCCATCCAACTTACTGACCAACGAAGATGGCTTGTTGCGAATTGAGTCACCTGCCCGCGATTTGAGCTTGATAACAACACTGGCTGAAATTGGTAAAGCAGGAACGGACGACGGCAACGTAGAAAGTAATGTCCGTCAATCGTGGTGGGGCAAGTTCAAAAAGAAACCAAATCAATCTGAGTTACTGGATCCACGTTTTATTTGTCATGGGCTTGAAAAGGTGCTCAAGCAACTGGACGCGAGTTTGCAGAGCCGAACGGGAATAAAAAAATCCCAGAACATAAATGATCTAATCGACCTGTTCGACAAGAATTACATCTCAAAGCGATTGCAAGATGCAGAAATCGCGACCCCCGACGCTTTTCGCCCAGAATCGTCCCAACACCTGCTTGATGAAGTCGACGCGAGAAGGTGGGGAGAATTTTACCTCAAATCGGCCTTTGGTTCCTGTGCGGCTAACATGATGCATCTTTACCGCGCGAGCGGCGGTTTGTGGGGTGAGAGTACTCTGCTCGAGATCAAGAAGGGTAGGCGGAAGGGCCAATTCGTAAAGCCTGAACAACCGCAGCTTCTTCGCGGAAGAGATCTAGACAATCTTCTGGAATATTTGATCGCAAATCAAGCCACCGCGCAACGGGCAGTTGTTAAGGCTAGTTATCAAGGCAACAATTTCGACGTTCGTGTAATCGTTATCGACAACAAAATTGCTGCTTCGGTGTTTCGAGTCAGCAAGCACGCCATGACCAATTTGCATTTTGGGGGAACGAGAGGGAACCCCGAACTTTTACACCGAGTCATCCCGCGAAGGGCGTGGCTGGACGCAATGGCCGAGTGCCTGGAAGCGGCCGAATTATTCGACATTCCCGCGCTCGGGATCGACCTCGCATTCGAAATGGATTCGTTTGAACCTGCGATCATAGAAATCAATTCGTTCGGCGACTTTTTTCCTAACTGGCAAGACGCTCAAGGCAGAACAGTACATTCGTTGGAGATCGAAGCAAGCGCGCGAAAAATGGGCTGGATTTGATTACGG
>CAZDBA010000073.1:12964-16018 GCA_964503615.1 uncultured Pirellulaceae bacterium | reverse complement strand
TTGACCGCCGCGAAATAGTTGGGATGCTCGACCTTGTTCGTTAGCTCGTAAAGAAAGCGACTGGGTTGCGTGTCTCTTGGCTTACCCCACTTCATTCGGGAGAGCGAAAGACTGAGCGTTAGATTTTCTTCCGCTCGCGTTACCCCGACGTAGCACAGTCGTCTTTCCTCTTCGACCCCCTCGCCCTCTTCGCCCAAACTTCGGTGGTGTGGCAGGATTCCTTCTTCCAAACCGACCATATAGACGTTGGGAAACTCCAATCCCTTTGCACTATGCAACGTCATCAAGACGATCGCATTTCGTTTCAGCTGTTTCTCTTTCTCGTCCGTTGCGTCTTGATCACCCAGCATCAATCGGTCGAGGAATTTAGTCATGCTGGGATGTTTACGTTCCTTTTCATAGGTACCCAACGCATTGATCACTTGCTCAACGCCGGCCCAGCGGGATTGGCGATCTTTGGGATCGTCGTACAAACGGTCAATTTCCCGTCTGTAGTCGATCGTCTCGATCAAACGCCGCGCTGCATCGACGAGCGACTTGTTCTTCATCGTGGCCCGCGCACTTTTCACCGCTCCGATCAGGCCATCGATTCCACGATTCGAGGCGTCGGGCAGCTTGGGACGATCACCACCGGCGAGCATCGGCCAAATATCGGTTTTGTTTTTCAGAGAATGCTCCAGGATCGTATCTGCTGCTTTTTTACCGATTCCCCGCGGCGGGCGATTGATAACTCGCAATACAGAAAGGTCGTCCGGTTTATCCAGCAAGCGTAGATAGGCCACAATGTCCTGGACTTCTTTTCGATCAAAGAACGACATTCCACCGATCAACACATAGGGAACTTTGTGCTTGCGCAGCTCCGTCTCAAATGCACGCGGTTGTTCTTTGGTTCGGAAGAGGATTGCAAAGTCCCTGGGTTCGGCGCCCTGCTCCAGTTTGTTGCGAATTGACAGGACCGTCTCCGCAGCCTCTTTGGTCTCGTTCGCATACTGCACAATCTTGGGAGGCAGTCCACCAGGTCGCGCGGCACACAGCTCTTTGTCATGTCGCGTCTTGTTAAAGCGAATCAGGTTGTTGGCGATCTGGATGATCGAGTCAGTACTGCGATAATTGTCAACAAGCTCGATAACTTTACAGCCCGGCCAATCGTTCTTGAAACCCAAAATGTGTTCAACCTGCGCACCTCGCCAACCGTAAATCGATTGATCGTCATCGCCGACTACGCAAAGGTTTCCGTGGTCCTTGGCGAGCGCTTTCACGATTCGGTATTGGCTGCCGTTGGTGTCTTGGTACTCGTCGATCAAAAGGTGGTCAAAGCGACCGGCTTCTTCGCGACGTACTTGCTCGAAGTTCGCGAACAGTTGCTCGGTCAGCAGGAGCAAGTCATCAAAGTCGACGACGCCCAGCGATTTAAGCTTGCCTTGGTATTTGCGATAGGCGACCGCGGCCAACAGTTGCCGATCAGTGTCCGCTTCCAGGCTGGCTTCGTCCGGTCCAATCGAATTGGACTTCCAGCGACTGATCGAATACAGCAATTGATTCGGGGCCAGTAACGCGTCAGACACGTTGATATCTTTCAGCGTGCTACGGGCTAACGATTCCTGGTCGCCCCGCCCGTAGATGCCAAATTTTTCTGGATAGCCTAAATGAGTAATATTGCGGCGAAGAATGCGGACGCAAAGCGAGTGGAACGTCGAAAGCAGCGGTCGGTTCTCTGGATCCTTGGAGTTGATCAGCTTTCCCAACCGCTCTTGCATTTCGGTGGCGGCTTTGTTGGTGAACGTGACGCCAAGGATTCGGCTTGGCCGAACGCCGGACTGTATCAATTTCGCGATTCGATACGTAATGACCCTTGTTTTCCCAGTCCCCGCACCTGCCAATACCAACAGGGCACCCCGGTTGGTATCAACGGCCGATTTTTGTGGAGGATTGAGCGAGGACATGAAAACAATAGGTTGAAATTTGCTGGGCAAGAGGGCTAAGTGCAATGTGCCACGCCCACTACACATATTAGTGAATTAGCATTTTTTCACCACAGGGCGATGATGAGAATAGAGGGTGCAATGATCCGATAATGCTGGGGATATCCACCAATTTCACTTGTGGCGAAATATTTGAATCGATATACTACTGGCTCTACGTTCCGAGTGGGATTTCGGCACGTTTTACACAAAAACCTAACAGGCACAAAGATTCGATCATGGCCGACGCGACTCGTCAAAATACCGAAGAAGCAATTGAAGACAACATGCTGGTTTCGTGGTTCGAAACCCGTTTTGGCTTTTTGAAGCCCCACTACACGACAATTGCTATCGTCGCTGGACTGTTAGTTCTTGGAATCATTCTGTTCATGTTCTTGCAAAAGATGAGGAACGACAATTACGCGATCCAGTGGCAAGGTTTTAATACAGCGCTCTCGAATACGCTGACGGACAGCGCGAGAGGGATAGGGGGAGGATCCTCCCACTTGACCGAACTGCATGAGCAATTCCCTGATTCAGTATCGAGCGAATGGGCCCTGCTGATTGCCGGTAACATGACGTTGAGTGAAGGACTGAATTCGCTGGGAACCGATCGCGAAAGCGCGATGAAGAAACTTAAAAAAGCGAAATCACAGTTCCAAACAATCGTCGATTCAAAAAACAAAAAAAAGCCAATGCTGGAACACCGTTCTGTTTTAAGTCTAGCTTATACATTGGAAAGCCTTGGCGAATTCGACGAAGCAGCTAAGTACTACTCGCAACTAGTAGACGCAGCAGGTGAGGATTCAGAATTTGCTGATTTCGCTAAGCGAGGTTTGAATCGGTCTAACGATGAAGGCCTAAGAGATTTTTACGTAACGTTTAAGAATCGTAAGATGGGAACGGCACCCGGGGTTACACTTCCTACCCGTCCTAGTCTCCCCTATGACATATTTACTTTGCCAGAAGGCGAAGAAGCGATCAGTCCTGAATTTCTAAACGGTTCCAACGACACACCTAAAACAATGGAACCAACACCGGAAACTCCAAAAGAAACCACTCCGACTGAGACGGAAATGCCTAAGGTCGAAGA
>CAZDBA010000073.1:0-12864 GCA_964503615.1 uncultured Pirellulaceae bacterium | reverse complement strand
CGGAAACTCCAAAAGAAACCACTCCGACTGAGACGGAAATGCCTAAGGTCGAAGAGCCCAAGACAGAAACGGAACCAAAAGCAGAAATGGGTGGAGGCGATGTCCAGCCAAGCAAGCCGGAAGAAGCTCGCAAAACAACTGAGGTTGAAAATGTCGAAGTCGCACCCGCTGAGGCGGAGGTCGTTCCAGGCACTACTATCGAAGAAGTTGTGCCCGATGCAGCTACCGAGATTGTCCCCGGACCTGAAGTAGAAATCGCGCCTGGCATTGAGACAGCTCCACAACTTGAATTAGAAGAAATCGCGCCTGGCACTGAGACAGCTCCACAACTTGAATTAGAGCCTGAGGCACCCAGTGCCGACAACCAATGAGAATTCGTTAAATCGCAAGTGGCAAAATGCTGTTTGCACTTTGCAGCGGCTTGGGCGTGGCACTTTTAATCGCTTGCTGCTGTCAAAACCCCTGTCTCGTTTCTATGATTCTCGATACAAACATCTTTCGCTCGGCGATCGCGGTGAAATCGCGGCCGAGCGTTTTCTTTTGCGCCAAGGCTGGTATATCGTCGCTCGAAGTTTTGAGACTGAAGTGGGCGAAATCGATTTGATTGCGGTCGACAGGGATACCGTCGTTTTTGTTGAAGTCAAAACCAGAACAGATACCTCTCGTGGGCTGCCTGAAGAAGCTGTGGATACAGCAAAGCAACAAAAGATAGCGATGATGGCTGAAGGGTTTATCCGAAGGTATCAACTTACCCAACAACATTTCCGCTTTGACGTAATCTCGATCTTGTGGGCGCCAGGAAGCGAGCCCAAGATCAAACACTTGATCAATGCATTTGACGCCTCAGAATCGTATTAGTTAATGCCAAATTGACGGCCATTCAAAATCCGAAACTTGAATCTGTTAGCCGTTTGGGTTCCAATCGACCTGACACTTAATCCGCTAGTCCGCTGAAAGATCACAAAAGGTCAACAATGCATCCTGCTCGATTCAACTACGCCCTCGCGCTGTTTGTAATTTTGTTCTTTGCAAGTTTGGCGACGGTTGCTTCTGCTCAACAAAACATCCCACGGCCCGAAGATCAAAACGATTGGGTTGTCGACCAAACCAACACCCTAACTCCCGACGCGATTGGCCATCTAAACGATCTCTGTAACGAAGTCCATGAAACGGACAAAGCTGAAATGGCGGTTGTTGTCGTTCCCACCACGGGTACACAAGACTACGAACAATACGCACTCGAGTTGTTTAACCATTGGGGGATTGGAGACAAATGCGGGGACAATGGAATTCTGGTCTTTGTTGCCAAGAATGATCGCACGGCAAGAATCGTATTAGGTGAAGGAATTGATACGCCGGGTCAACAAAGAATGGCTCAAATGATTTTTGAGCGCGAGATGATGCCCGAATTCCGTGCAGGCAACTTTTCCGAAGGAATCTACGACGCCTCGTTTCAAAGTGCCGAACAGATTCTCGGTATTCAAAACATGCGAGCCGCCAGGCAATTACCCAAGGTCGCGGTAGCAATCCCCCGCAATGCGGAATCAACAAATCCGCTTGGCGCAACCGGCCGTCCCAACAACCCACCCGCAACAAACCCCAAAAACGGCAACACGGCAGCTCCCACTGCTGCTCCGGTCCCTAATCCCAACGTCAATCCAATCGCAAATCGACATCGCTTCCCGGACCCGCCCACGGCAGCCGAGCTTCAAGAGAAGAGGAACCGAGCATTGGCTCCATTCTTATGGCTGGCCGGTGGTGGAATGGGGTTTGGCGGACTGGCGTTGATCGGCGGGCGATATATGTTGCGATTTCGAGATCGGAAATGTCCAAAGTGCGAAGCCGAACTGGTATTGTTGAACGAAACAGTTGATGACGAATTTTTGGAGACGGGAGAATCAGTTGAGGAAAGTATTAAAAGCGTAAACTACGATGTCTGGGCCTGTTTGACTTGTGAAGACGTAATCAAGCTTCGATTCGGAACGCTTTTTACACGATTCTCAAAATGCCCAAAGTGTCGGCGGAAAACCAAAAGCAAGATCAAGCATACAATGGTCCGCGCAACTAAATCTCGAGGTGGTGTTGTTCAAGTTACCGAACGCTGTGCCAACTGCGACTACCACAATCAATATACCTACCGAACACCACGCCTTCCCGACAACGACAGCAATTCGGGTTTCGGTAGTGGAAGTTCCAGATCAAGAAGTTCCTCTCGCCGTAGTCGAAGCAGTTCTTCAAGAAGAAGCAGAAGTTTTGGCGGTGGACGATCACGAGGCGGCGGTGGCGGAGGCCGTTGGTAGTCACACTTGAAACAACAGATAAATACTCTCCTGCATTGATTCCGCTTGAATTCAGCGGAAGTTTGGATACGAGCGTAGGGCATGCTGTGCATGCCGATCCTGTTCATTTCGTCAGGCACAGCCTGACCTACACCAGACATGACGGTGACCTTGGCTCCGGCATCGAGTGCCATCGCCAATGCTAAAACTGCTGTCCGAGAACACAACCTTTTTGAAAGCCACGGAGTGGCGAAAGCAACTAGCGCTGCCGCCCCATTCGGGGCTGGGTGAATGCAGGTGATGGCCTAGGTGCTAAGTGCGCAATTCAATATTCGTGTTTATTCGTGAGATTCGTGGCATCAAAAACTACCGGCCGGCGTAGAAGCGCAGATGAAAATGATCATGTCATCCGTGAGAACATCGCTTTTCGAAGTTCCTGATCAAACGTATCGCTGGAATCGACGACCTGGCGGAAATCTTTCTTGTCCAGTACGTAACAGACAGTCGGTTCGATGGCAGTACAGGTGGCGTTTCGCGGTTGGTCCTTGATCAAAGCAACTTCGCCAAAGTAGTCTTCGGGACCAAACTGGGTTAACTCGACCTGCTTGCCTTTTTCTTTCCGAGTCACAGCGACCTTGCCCTCAGTGATCATAAAGAACTCAAAGCCGTCCTCGCCTTCGACAACGATATCGGTATCAACGGGATACTCGCGAACAACAATCTTGTTCGAAAGATCCATCAAGGTCTGCGGCGTCAAATCAGTAAAGAACTCTGATTTGCGCAAAAACTCGCAGATCGCGCCAGTCTGTTTGACATCGTTGTCTCGTTTGATGTGACCATCGACCATATTTATGATTCGATCGGCGACATCCAGGATCCTGTTATCGTGAGTCACGATCAGGATCGTCGCTCCCAACTGGTCGGCCATTTCCCGAAAGATCGTTACCGCCTCACGGCCCGATTGAGCATCCAACGCCGCAGTAGGCTCGTCGGCCAAAATAATTCTCGGCTTGTGAATCAATCCTCGAGCAACCGCGACTCGCTGCTTTTGACCGCCCGAAAGAGATTTGGGTTTGTAATGAATGCGTTCACCTAAACCAAGTCGGGTTAGCAATTGTTCGATCTCTGGCCCGACCGTCTTGGAATCCAATCCCGCCAATTCTGTTGCCATCTTGACGTTCTGGAAAGCAGTCAACGAGCCAAACAGATTATGAGCTTGAAAGATAAAACCGATCTGCTTTCGGAGCCTTGTTAATCCATCCGGTCCGATCCCGTAGAGTTCCTCACCCAGCACGTTCAGGCTGCCCTCAAGCACGGTTCGCAAAGTACCGATCAACGTCAACAAAGTCGTTTTACCTGAGCCCGAAGGGCCGGTCATGATGACGATTTCGCCACGATTAATCGTCAATTTGTTGTCGAACAAAACCTGTTTTCGCATATCACCACTGCCAAAATAGTGGCAAAGTCCATCAACGATAATGGAAGGGGTTTTAAGATTTTCAGTACTCATAGATTCGATCCTAAAACAGGCTGGCGGGGTCTGCCGTCAACAATTTTCGTAGCGCAATAAACGCGGATACGACACACATGGCTACGGTCAAAAGTAGCACGCTGCCACCTCGCCATAAATTTAAAAACATCACAAGCCCCGAAGTTGCATTGACCGCCTGGAACGTCAGCCAGGTTATCAACAATCCTGGCAAAAACGAAAACAGCGCCAGACATACCGCCTGAAAGACAACGACGGCGATAAAAAATGAGGGTTGGTATCCCATCGCTTTCAAAGTGGCAAACTCCCCAAGATGATCACCAATGTCGGACGCAAGGACTTGGTAACAAATAATCAAGCCAACGACAAAACCGATTACGATCCCTACCAAGAACACCAAGCCAATCGGAGTATTCTTTGACCAAAAATTTCGTTCCGATTTTACAAATCCGTCTTTTGTATTGACCTCGAAATTCTTACCCACCAGCTTTTGAAGATCTTTCGCGACCAATTCGATGTTCGTTTCCGGGGCGCAGCGGAGCAATCCCAAATCGATAACGTCAAAAGGGTCCTTGCCATCAGCACTCCCTCGATAGGCGAAATATTTCTGAAAGCTGCCCGAGGACATAATCAGATTGCCATGATTGGAAAAGTCAATCCCCAATTGGAAAGTTCCGATCAGCTCGATTTTCTTATCTGCCAGTTCTCCAAAATCCTGCCCGTCTTTGCGAATCGTCTCTGCGTCGAACTGAAATGTTCTCGTACTACTCTTCGAATCCGCAACGGCCGTCCCCAAGGTATGCAGTTCCTGTGCATAGCTTTGAATGCCAAACGGCGCAAACATCGGGGAATCGGGGTCGATTCCAATCACTCGGACTTTGCGCGTTCGCAAACCTTTGATTGCGCCTTGAACGAAGCCTTTTTTTCGCGCGCCAGCCAGCTTTCTTAAGTAGGAGGCTGCAATCTCGATATAGAGCGGTTGTGATTCAATGACCGATTCGTGACCTGCGACCGCGGCCAAAACTTCACGATCCAGCTTTTGGGTACTGGAAAGTGTATACCTCGACTTATTCTTGATGACGATGTCACAATCAAGCTTTTCAACGATCCGAACATTGCTGTCAAACAATGCATCACGAAACCCGTTTTGCATGAACATCAACACGACAGCGAATGTGATCCCGGCGCAACGAATCGCCAACCGCTTGGGGTTGTTCGTACTGTTTTTCCAGGCGAGCTTTGCCGCCAGCAATAAATGCATGTCGGCCTCCTAGAATAGATCCGCCGGGTCGGCTTTTCTTAGTTTTTGAATTGCCAAAATCCCTGAAACACAACACATGGTCAACGAAGCCACCAAAACGGTCGCCAGTCGAACCCAATCCATCCGAATCGGCAGATTGGTCGCATCAGACACAAAGTAGTACACGACGAACGCGACAAGGGCGGCGCCAACATAAGCACAGACCGCCATGAGAATCGCTTGCTCCAAAACCACTCTGGCCAGGTAACCATTTCTGTACCCCATCGCTTTCAGAGTGGCGTATTCGCCGATTTGCCGAGTCACGTCCGACGATAAAACGATGTAGACAATGATTGAGCCGACGATGAACGCCACCACAACACCGGCAAAAAAGATGAAGCCAACAGGGGTACCAGAAATCCAATGCTCTTTTTCATGATCTCGAATCTCGTCCTTGGTCAGGACTTCGATATCCTGGATCCCCTGCTCTCCCAGCGTCTTTTGTATTCTGTCACGTGTTTTCTCTGGATCGGCGGATGCTTTCAGCTTAACCAGCCCTACCGTTATGTCATCTGCACCGTAACCGGGCATGACTCGCGCAAAGCCCTCTTCACTTAGAATCACTGCCCCGTCGGCGGCAAGCCCGGCACCCAGCGTAAACAAGCCGGACAACTCAAAGCGTTTGTCGTTCAGCTCAAAATGTATACTTTTGTCGACGTGGTCTTCTTGTGTAAATCCGTTGTCGCCCTGTGAACCGAGAAAGCTATTACTTGATTTCGTATCCATCAGAGCATGCCGATCCAGCGCCAACAAATTCACGCGCTTTCCGATTTCGGGATCTGAAAAAGCGGACCCCGAAGGCGCAACTCCGAGAATAAAGATACCACGCTGGACGTTTTCTTCTGGAAACGACCATTTGCCAAGTGTCGCATGAAACGGTTCGGTGGAGGCGACGCCTTCCATCGATTCGATTGCGAACAACCGATCTCGATCGAATTTCCTTCCATCGCAAAGAAAGTAATAGTCCTTGGAGCGGACGACGAGATCAAAATCCAAATGATCGTAAACAACCACCGCTGTGGTACGCACGGCCCCGAGAAATCCCAGTTGCATAAACATCAACAGAATAGCGATTCCAATCCCGACGATGGAAAGGACTGTCCGCCATCCACCTTCCAGCAAGTTGTATATCGAAAGTGGCGTTCGCATCGGGAACTCGGGCGATGTTAGCGTTTACAAAAGCGACTTGGGCTTCAAACAAAACGTGTTAGTTAGACAATTCGAGAATCGGATCGGATTGGCTACTCGAATCCTCTTCTTTCAAAATCGGACCTTCAGTTTTGGGTGCGTCTGGAGCAGGTTTCAACACATCGGTTTCAGGTTCCATCTTTTCTGCAGGTACCTTCGGCTTGTTAGAACTTTTGGGGGCAGTCTTCTCGTCCGAGGGCTTTGAATCAACCTTCTTCTTCTCGGCTTTTTTCGCGTCACCCGTAGTGATGCATACTTCAACCTGAAGATTCACGAATTGACCTGCTTCTGGGCAGTGCTCCGAATCGATCGCAATCTTAACGCTGCCTGTTTTGCGATCGACCGCTGCAAACGGGTTGGGGTCTTTCATAGACGGTGGAGCGATCATGCTACCAATCTCAATAACCTCGCCCTTGATTTCCGAATTCTCAAAGGCATCACTGATCATGGTTACCGCCTGGCCGACCTTTACGTTTTTCAGCTGGGTGTCTGTTATTTCGGCAACGCAGATCATCTTACTGGTGTCGGCAATCAACATAATTGGGCGATTCATCACAGTGTCCCCCTCGTAGATGCCAAGATCCAAAACACGACCACTTACGGGGGATTTGAGTGTGGTTGCATCCAAAGCCATCTGCTTGCCCTTGATTGCCAGGTTTAACGTTTCTGTTGGTACTGACAGCCCTGGTGCAGACGCGTTTAATTCGGCCAATTTCATTTGTTCATCAGCCATCTCAGTTGACCGTTTGATTGCTTGCTGGGCAATTAAAACTTCGCCTTCAGCTTGTTGCAGTTGAGCGGTAAGTTTATTGACAAGACCTTGCTGCGTCTCGATTTCTGGCTCGCCAACCAACTCTCGTGTTAACGGATTGGCTCGCATTCCAACCAGCTTTCCCAGCATCTTTTCAGCTGAAGCAACGCCCTTCTTAAGTGCGATGATTGTGCTTTCCTGATTTTCAACTTTTGCGATCGCTTCTTGAACTTCGCCACTGGCAATCGTGGCCGTTTTCGCTTTTATTCTGTTGGCTTTGGTTAGCATTTCGGCCTTTTTTACGGCATCCTTCTGTTGTGCCTTAGCCAAATCCAATTCAAGCTGGCGAACTTTTTGACTTGCCAAAATACCAAGCTCATCGTCCTTTTTGACTTCATCACCTAGCTTGACCAGAAGTTTCTCAATCCGTTCACCGGGAGGGGCCACGATATTGATCGTTCCTCTGGCCGGTTGGAGATTTCCTTGCCCAACGATTTTGTCGAGGACCGAAGCTTTTTCTTCCTCGCTGGCCGACATATCAGCTTCGCCCGATTGGCCGATCGAGTCGCCATACTTGTACCCCCCGTAGGCACACGCAGCCGCAATAATGAGGGATATGAAAATCCAGCTTGCTGAGTTCATGAGAATCTTATTTTTAAGGCCTGGAACTGGGCGGCACGATCTTTCCTACTCGCCCGCCTAATTACTCCAGTTTAACATGCAGCTGATAAAAAATTCTATCGGCAACTGCAATCATTCCCAAAATTTTCCCCAAAACCGCACAATTGTGCCAACTCTCCCGTCGCTTCGGCCAACCGGACTTGGGCCGACTCATATTTGATGGCGTTGGAGATTCTCTCTGACCGGGCTAACAACGTTTGGTACCAGTTTTCTTGAAGATCTATGTAGGCTTGTGTCGCGTCGATGTCTCGGCTGGCAGATATCTGTTCGACACGTTGTTCCAGCCTTTTGATTTCGTCGTCGGAGATTACCATCTGCTCAAACGAATTTTGCATATCCAAAGCCGCAAGTTTAATACTCAAGAAGACTGCAGCGCGGCTGTTCTCAAAATACTGCTGTGTCTGTTCTCTGACTTGGCTTTCTTCACACGGATCTCGCTGTTCTTCTTCTTTTGGGCCTAGAAAGAACCAAAGCCAGGATCGTTCCACGACTTGGCGAATCTTTGCCAGTTGAACTTGCATACGAGGGTCGGCCAAAGCCAAAATCGAATTACCTAGATCGGTAGTACACTCGTTCCAGTTTGCGAGCATATATTGCAGTTCAACTAGTTCAGCCCGAGTCGATAGAGCCGTAGCTTGTTCAGTGGGAATGTCGACGTAGTGCGGCGCCGGGCGAAGATCGTACGAGACTTCCAGTTGGACAGTAGGATCTGCGTCAAGCAAAGCGGCAAGCTGAGCTCGGATTTTTTGGTCGTTGTAATGCAAAGTCGATTCTTTTTCCGCGACAAGCACCGATTGCTTGGCCAACAAAGCTCTGGGATTGGCAGTCGCGAACCCTTCGTCTTTTGCCTCTTCTATCGTTGCTTTGATTTTGGAAAGCCGCTCTTGCGATTCGACCAGCAAAGTTCTTTGCAGGTCAATTTCGACCAACCCCAAAAACAGCTGCGCCGCCAACGAAGCGGTGCGGTTACGCTCTTCGATAATTTGAGATCGAATCGATCGGTTGAGCGTTTCACGACATTGTGGCTTCTCAAATCCGTCGACGGGTGATTGGTTAAGTTTAACAAGTTGAGATTCGAGCAAATTTGCTTTGGCCGAGTTCTCTGCGGCAATGCAGATCGTTTCCTCAAGTGTTAAAAAGCCAGTTTGCCCGATCGCATCATCGCCCGTAATTAACTTAGTGGAAACGTACTCTCCAATTTGCGAAAATTGGCTGGTGACAATTGTAGAACCTTCATTTGGAACCGCCCTACTGGCAGGTTTTGCTACGCTCGCACAACAGGTAGGCGGGGCGCTCTTTCTCGTTGCGCAACAGCCGGCAAAGAGACTAACGCAAAGAAACATCAAAAGTGGCAGTTGAGCAGATTTTAGGACTGGCATTTGAATCAGGCCTTTTGTAACTGTTGGGGGTAGTCGTGCGATTGCCCGATTGTTTGGGCCGTTTGCTTTGTATCGTTTGTTTGTGTGAAACAATTGATGATCTAACGGCTCTACGGCATGTTCTGAACTAATGGCCATCGGGGATTACGAACAATCCTCAGCCTTTGCCAGCCTTGATAGCACCTCCATTTTTGCGAATCGCACCAAGGTGCATTGAAAATTCGGGCTCGTTAATTCGTCACTCTTGAGCCTGCCATAAAATGATATGTGAGCCACGTTCATATTGACCACTTCGATCTCTACCTTTGATCCAGTTTCCGATCGTCAGATCTTGGCCCTGCAAAGGCATAAATCTGCTTCATCGGCTCAATTCCGAGACTTGTTTATTGACTGAAACTGGGATAGATTCTTGGCTTCCTGTGCGGCTCAGATTAGAGCGCACTTCTACACAATTTCTGGTAATTCGTGAACTATGGCAACTGACATCGCTTCCCTGGAAAAACAAGTTTTTGGTCACAAGCCCGGACTTTTTCTTTTGTTCTTTACCGAGATGTGGGAACGGTTTAGTTACTACGGAATGCGAGCGCTTTTGGTCTTGTTCCTGGTTAGCGAAGCCGCTGCGGGCGGTTGGGCTTGGGAACGTGACGACGCATTAAAACTGTATGCGATCTATACCGGTTTGGTTTACCTGACTCCGATCCTTGGCGGGATCGTAGCTGACAAATTGCTGGGATATCGAAATGCAGTTTTGTTTGGTGCACTTTTGATGACGCTGGGCCATGGTGCATTAGCTTTGGAAACGAAGCCCATGTTTTATGCGGGATTAGGACTACTAATCTTTGGTAATGGATTCTTTAAGCCAAACATCTCATCAATCGTGGGACAGCTTTACGAAAACGAAGGCAAAAAGAAGGATGCCGCTTACACGATTTTCTATATGGGGATCAACGCAGGTGCTTTTCTTGGAATCTTGCTTTGCGGCTACACGGGTGAAAAAGTCGGATGGAGTTTTGGTTTTGGACTGGCTGGCATTTTCATGTTGCTGGGAATGATCATGTTCCAATTGGGACAATCGATCTTTGGTGAACTGGGCAAACGGGTTACGGCGGCAAAGAAGGCGGCCGCCGAGGCAGCTGCGAAAGCAGCTAACGAGACTGAAGAAGACCCAGCCGTTGTAAAAGATCGCTTGATCGTCATCGGACTGCTGTCCTTCTTCACTATTTTCTTCTGGTGGGCGTTCGAGCAAGCGGGCGGTTCGATGACCATTTTCGCGAAGGATTACACGGGGCGGTCGCTAAGCGGCAGCGCGGCTTCGATTTTCTTTTGGTCAAACACCTTGCTAACAGTGGTTCCGCTCGCGGTGGTCACATACGTTTTGATCAAACTCGTTTCGAATACGTTTGGTCAAATCCCGCTCTCCAATATCGCGATTTCAATCAGCTTTGTGATCATTTGGGGGATTGCGATCTGGATGCTGTACAAAGAGTACAACATGCGATCTTACGAAGTCACTTTTGACAATCCTGCTGCCGCAGAAGTCGAAAAAGGCGAAGGAGACGAGAAAAAGAAAGAAAACGAAGGTGAGAAAGACGAAGAAGGCGCGGAAAAAGAAGAAGCCAAAGAGCCTCCGCCAAAGACGCTCACCAAAGTCATTCTTTCCGATTTAAGCTTTGAGGAAAATCAGGAAATCATCCTGGTTGACCTTGAGAATAAGAAAGGAAGTGGGAAGCTTCGCTATTTGACTCCGGAAGAGGCTGAGAAATTCGAGACCGACTTTAAAGCAACGGTCATCAAAGAAAAACAAAACGAGACAGAAATCCCCGCCTCATGGTTCGGAATTCTCAACTCGTTCTTCATCATCGCTTTCGCTCCCCTCTTCAGTCGAATCTGGGAAAGCAAACTAAACCCTTCGGCACCGATCAAGTTCGGTTTGGGTTTAATTCTTCTCGGAATGGGATTCGGAGTTCTTGCGATTGGAAGTATGGAGATCCAAGAGGGAGCGAAAACTGCTTCGGTAAGTATCTGGTGGTTGGTTTTGGCTTACCTGTTACACACGTTGGGTGAACTTTGCATTTCACCAGTTGGATTGTCCTACGTTAGTAAGTTGGCACCGCTCAAGTTGGTTGGATTGATGTTCGGAATTTGGTTCGGGGCGACTGCGATTGCTAACTACCTTGCCGGGTGGACCGGAAGTTACATCGATACGATTTCCGAAAAATACGGACTGGCAACGTTCTTCCTTATCTTTACGGCGATCCCTATCGTCGCAGGAATTGTTGTCTGGTGCCTGAACGGAATGATCAAGCGAAAGATGCACGGGATCCATTAAGCTTTTGACAACAAAAGAGAGCAACATGGAGTTTTTGATTGTTGAGCATGGTAGTGAGCAATATCATTCTGCGGTTGACCTACGTGACCGGATTTTGAGAAAGCCACTGGGATTGCAATTCACGCCGGAACAACTCGCTTCCGAATCCACTTATATGCATCTAGTAGGTACCATCGATGATCAAATCTGCGCTTGCTGTATATTGGTCCAAAGCAACGATGGTTGGTTTCAAGCCAGACAAGTCGCCGTAGACTCCAATTTTCAACGCCAAGGTTTTGGAAAACGGTTGATGGAATACTGCCATCAACACATTTTGGCCTGCGGGGGTGAAAAGATCTTTTGCCACGCGCGCAAAACCGCCCAAAAGTTCTACGAGGGTTTGGAATACCAAACTGTTGGTGAGTACTTCGAAGAAGTCACGCTCCAACACATTCGGATGGAAAAACGCCTTTAGCAATCGCAACTGGAAACCCGACACGTCAGCGAGGAAACGCCCTGCGATTGCAACCCTGTGCTACAGTTTACCATTTCAAACACTTTCGCCTCAAAAGTGAGTACCGGAGAACCACGACCACGCGAAATCGCGTTGAACATCTTTTTCTACCGGCTTACACTTCAGATCAGCACGATCACCTTTCGCAAGTAAAACAAAACCATGTTGACTGTAATCTCTCCGGCAAAGACGCTGGACTACGAAACGCCTTCGAGCATCAAAAAGCATACCCAACCGCTGTTCGCGGATCGCAGTGCTGAACTGATCGACGTTTTGACCAAGTATTCGCCCAAACAAATTGGCCAGCTGATGAGCATTAGTGACAAACTGGCTGAGCTGAACGTAAATCGATACGCTGATTGGAATCGCAAAGCAACCAAGAAGAACGCTCGACAAAGTTTGTTAGCGTTCAAAGGTGACGTTTATGTGGGCATGGAAGCAAACACATTTAGCGAGTCAGATTTCGAGTTCGCTCAGAACCACCTACGCATTCTTTCTGGCCTGTACGGTGCCCTGCGCCCGCTCGATTTAATGCAACCCTACCGCTTGGAGATGGGCACGAAACTTAAAAACGAACAAGGTGCTAACCTTTACGATTTTTGGGGAACCTCAATCACAAAGCACCTAAACAAACAACTCAAAGCGAACAAGGACAAGGTGCTTTTGAATCTCGCCTCCAACGAATACTTCAAATCGGTTCAAATCGATTTACTGGACGGAGATGTGATCGCGCCGGTGTTTAAGGACAAGAAGAATGGCAAATACAAGATCATTTCGTTCTTTGCAAAAAAGGCGCGTGGTTCCATGAGCGGCTGGGTGATTCGAAAAAAAATCACCGACCCCAAAAAACTAAAGCAGTTTAAAGGAATGGGGTATCGTTTCAGCCCCGACGAATCAACAGAAACCAAACCAGTTTTTCTTCGAGACCAATCGTAGTAGCAACAAGCTTGGAAACCCGACGCGTTAGTGAGGAAG
>CAZDBA010000072.1:0-23812 GCA_964503615.1 uncultured Pirellulaceae bacterium | reverse complement strand
TCGAGTTCCTGCTTTTCGGTTTGCCTTGAATCGGTAGGTTTGCCAAGTCTAATTCGGCCCCGGACCACGGTCCGGGGCCCCATGCTACTTTCGCGGAGAGCTTGGTGTTTTTTGGCAAACCGACGTGAAAGCCGCGAATGGCGCGAAAGTGAGGAAACAGCCTGCCTTCGTCCTCGCTAACGCGTCGGGTTACCATTTGCACTTCCAAGCGTTTGAAAAATGTCAGGCTAGGAGCGAAAGGCGATTTTGGAGGAGGCTGTTGATTGTGTGTTCCCTTTGCGGTTCATAGCTGCATGGATATTTACGATTTCGATTACAGCGCGAAACTCAAACGGCATCAGTTTGGTCGAGTGGCTTATGTGGTTGCCTACTTGCCTGTGAAGCTGATTCGTAATTTGCCGTTGGATAAACATCCGCGGTTACGGATTGATGGGGAGATCAATGGGGTTCGTTTCAATAACGCATTGCATCCGGCTAGCGGCAAATGGTACTTGCTGGTTCCCAAACGTATCCAGAAAAAATGCCGAATCAAATTGGGTAGTGAGGTGTTTGTGCAGTTCAATATCGCGGATCAGAACGCGGTTGATGTGCCACACGAACTGGTTAGTGCCTTGAACGTTAACGACAAAGCCAATGCTGTTTGGGCAGGGTTGACTGCTGGGAAGCGTCGCGGGTTGGCTTATCGAGTCGGCTCGGCGAAGCGGATTGAGACTCGCGAGAACCGCGTCGATGAGGTGATCTCGCAATTGATCAAGCTGGGTGAAGGTGAAAAGATTCGACGGCGAAGTCGTTGGCGCTAACGATCAATGGTAACCCGACAGCGTAAGCGAGGACATGAAGACGGGTCGGTTCCTCGCGAACGCGTCGGGTTTCCAGTTGGCTTTTGGCAACTTCGCTTTGATGGTCGCAGATTTGGTGTTTGGATTTGTGAACATGTTGCCTGAATGCAACATTTCTGTTTCCGCCGACAGGCAGAGCCTGTATTGCATTTTGTAGTACGGCAGAGCCATGCTATGAGGTGACCCAAGTGGAGGCGGGCGGGTTATGTGTTTCGGAAAATCAACATCTGCGAAAGTAAAAAAACACACTCTTGAATAGCGAAATCCCTTTGTAAACCTGTGGTTTCTGGACAAAAGGAGGCTCTTTACTTCGACTGGCACTTTGAGTGCATTGGTTTGCTTACTTGCTGATTACTATGAATCACAAGGGCCCGCCATGCAAAAATCTCATCGAAAACGACCTTCACTTCAAAACAACTCCCTCCGGTTTTCTAAACTTGAGAAGCGTGCGTTGCTTGCGGCCATCATCGACTTTGACCCCGCCACGCAAATCGTCACGATCGAAGGCACATCCCAGGCTGATGAGGTTCGGGTTAACTACGTCAACGGCTACGGCAACATTCGTGTTGTTGTTTCTGATGGTGAAACGATCAATCGCCTAGAGCTGTCTTCATCGCAAATTTCCGAAATCCATTTCAATGGAAACGAAGGCGATGACCTTTTTCGAAACAGTACTCATCGGACATCTGTTGTAGATGGCGGTGTTGGTAACGATCAGTTGATCGGTGGCTGGGGAGCGGACGTCCTTTTTGGAGGTGGTGGTAGAGACATCATCGCCGGGCGGTTTGGCTCGGACATGATTGACGGATATTCAGGACACGACACGCTGCGAGGTGGATCGGGCGATGATCATATCGAAGGCGGGTCCGGCGACGATATCATTACAGGAGGAGCGGGATCGAACACGATTGACGCTGGCGCTGGCGACGACATTGTGTTTGGCGGAAGTGGACAAGACGTGATCGACGGCTCGGCTGGAAATGATTTGCTGTACGCAGGTAGCGGCGACGATATTGTTCAGGGCGGCGATGGGAACGATCTCATTCGAGGAGGTAGCGGAGCGGATGAAATTGACGGCGGTCTGGGTAACGACCGAGTCAATGGCGACCGAGGCAACGATACGCTTTCCGGTTCAGAGGGGATCGACCGGATATTTGGAGGGGTCGGCGATGACGATCTCTATGGTGGCGATGATAACGATTTTCTGTTCGGCGGCAGCGGAGCAGATTTGCTGGTCGGTGATGATGGCGATGATACACTCTACGGCGAGGGTGGCCGGGATATACTTCAAGGACGTGATGGACAAGACGCCTTGTATGGTGGACTTGGCGAAACTGATCAGGTCGAAGGAGGTCGCGGAGCGGATCGCATCCTTTCTCTTGTCGATCAAAACGACCGACTGGAAGAATTGATTCTTGGTTTGTCCAACGAAGACGCAATCGTTCGTTTCGAAAACTTATCCAACCACACTGTGGATATCACTGGTATTGGAAATGTGACGTTTACGAGCCAAGCCTGGACCGATGCCGAAGTCAGATTGATCGACCAAGCGTTGAACGTGCTTCACAAACACGTTGACGGAACTGCATTGCTTAAAACCAGTCGCGGTGTTGCTCTGCGGTTTCAGCGGGTGGGTGATCTCATTGGACAATCGTTTGAGATCGGCGGATGGAACGAGAACGGTACGATTGGATTGTCAAACAGCGCTTTTCGTACTGACCTGCGAGCACTTGCAGTGACCTATCACGAAGTCGGTCACAACTGGGACCAAAGAAACGAGAATCCATTGATCGCAGATTTCCAGGCGATTAGCCGCTGGCAAAACAGTCCAGGGTCGGGCCTCACTTTGGCGACCGGTAGAGGAGCTTGGCACTATTCGGACGGTGCCTCTGAATTTGCTCGCGAGTATGGTCGTTGGAGTCCTTTCGAAGACTACGCGACGACTTGGGAAACCTACTTTACCGCAAACTATCACGGCTCGAATGGATGGCGAGGAACGGATACGATCGTGGCGGAAAAGTTTGCCAACCTGGATGCGTTTTTCGAGCAGCTTTCGTAGCATTGAATGGTAGCGTGGACCCCAACTGTTCCTCGCTAACGCGTCGGGTTTTCAATCCACTGAGGTTACAGATCTAGTTGTGACTGGATTTCTCGTGAGGTCGCTTCGTTGCCATTTCGTTTATTGAACAAGTCACGGATTTTTTCAGCCTCTGTTTGAAACCAGTCGGCCAACTCCTGACAAGCGTAGTTGTTGTTTTCCACGGCAGGACCGACCGATTCTGGTAGGTTGATTCGAACATGGCTTGTACCGTTTGCCGCCAAATCACGAAAGAGTTTCCAGCCGGCAACAAAGAACGTCATCTTTTTCGTCTCGCAGCAGACATCGTTTAACCACGGGGCGTGAGTTTCCAGCATCGTGACTGCTTGGGCATGATCACCGATCGCGGTCAAGTAAATCAAATGCTTGGCAGCCAAGCCCAGGTACTTCGGGTTCTGGCGAACCATGCGGTAGCTATGCTGCTGGCAAGCCCGCGCGTCGTCCAGTCGATTGAGCCGCACAAGGGGCGCGAGGACAAAGCTCAAAATCCACATTGCTGATTCGACGATGGGGCCTGAAGATTGAATAACAGGCTCAGCTTCTGCTACCGCAGCCTCATCGTCATACATGTGAACATAATAATCGGTTGTGAAAATACGTTCGTGCTCTTCTCCCCAGCCATCTTTGCTCGGGCTTTGCCGAACTTTCTCAAAGTTGACTTTGGCTTTTTCGAGATCTCCCAACCAAAAACTATTTCGTGTCCTTTCTAAATAGAGTGTGCGCAAACCGAGTCCGGCCCGACGATATCGCTGCTCGTAGTCGTCCAGCATCGTTTCGATTTTTTTCCGCGAGATGCTTGGGAAAGTGGTGAGGTAGGCAAAGGCGGATGACATAACGTCGATAATCACATCGGGATGACCAAAAGCTGAATCGAACGTCTCTGGGTCTTTGTCGTAAACACCGACACACCAACCCAACGCGACCAGCATCTCATCAGCTTCGCCACTGTCGAACGCCGATTGAACGAACATGGTTCGAACGTGAAATTGAGTGACCTCATCTCCGGTTAAATCTGCTATTTTCACAGCTTGCCGGATCAACTCGGTTCGTGCCAAGCCATCAGGCAATTCCTGGGCTTGGCGTAAAAGCGAATCGAGCTGGTCGTAATAGTCTTCTTCCACCGGTTTTAATTTTCGCCCAGACAATACAACCATTCCTGCCGGCCCTGTCTGTTGCGATTGGCGACTCGCGTATAGATTCGGTTGTCCAGCATGGTCATGCTGGCGAACGAGATGTTACCCAGTTGGTTTTGAGCAACTAGTTCGAACTCTTCCGGGTTGGGCTTGATAACGAACGTCGCGCCATGCTCGTTTGTAAAGTAAAGATGTCCACCTGCCAGTACGGGTGATGCACTTTCTGGGCCCTTGGTTCGAGCTTTCCACATCTCTTTTCCGTCTGAGCATCGCCAGCAATAGACGATTCCCTTTTCGGCTTGCCCATAAAGATAGCCGTCGACCACGATCATCGACTGCTCATAGACTTTTACTGAATTGCTCCAGACCACATCGCCCGAGCCATCAGCACGCACTGCCAACGTTTGTTGTGCTGGGTAGCCTCCACTGGCAAACACAAGATCGCCATCCCAAACCAGCGTGCCGCAAGATACTTTCCAATCTGCAGGCGCCGTCCATAGTTCTTCTCCATTTTCAGGGTCGTAGCTGGCGACCTGTTGAGCGCCTGACGTTAGCAACTGCCGTTTGCCTGCCACCTCGGCGATTACAGGAACCGAGTAGCTGGTCGATTTGGGGCGCTGGATCCGATAAAGTTCCTCACCGCTGGCTGGATCGAGTGCTGCAATAAAAGCCTCTTTGTTACTTTCGCAGGTGACAAACAGCTTGCCGTCTTGAAAGTTAGGCGAGGTCCCAAAGCCGAAATTGAATTCCGATTTGAATACACCGACTTGTTCTTGCCAGACTTTTTCACCCTCCAGATCCAAGGCCGTCACCCAGACATTGCCGCCGTTCCAAAACACGGCAAATGCGTGGGTTCCGTCTGAGACAACTGTTTGCGAGGCATGAGTATTCTTTTTGTGGATTTTGCTGGCAAGGTTACCAGAGTGGACCTCGGTCTCCCAGAGCTTTTCACCTGTTTCGCGATTGAAGGCCAATACCGATTGCGTTCCAGCTGCTTCGTCAGCCGTCGCCAACAAGATTTTGTCACCCACAACCGTTGGCGAAGCATGACCCATGCCGGGTACGCGAGTTTTCCAAACGACGTTTTCGTCGGCGCTCCATTTGATGGGCGGGTTTTGATCTTCAGTAATGCCGTTGGAGTTTGGCCCGCGCCATGTTCGCCATTCACTTTGCGAATCATCCTGAGCCGACGTGAGTTGGGTGCTGAGAGCGGTTAGCAAACAAAATAGAATGAGACTTACAGATGACTTCATGGATAGATTACTTTCGTTCGTAAAAGGTCGGTGTGGGTTGGTTAGATTGTACAGGATCGCGTACGTTAATCTAAATGCGGTGCCATGCTTTGATTAACACTGTCAAATGGGTTACCAACTTTGTCTGGATTCCAGCGAATCCGACTCGAAAATCTAGCAGAGTCGCTGGAGTGATAACTTCTAACTCGATCAATGCCCGCACTTGACAGTTGCCGGGATGAGTAGGGTCGAACCGGGAAGCTCAATCGCGAATTTGAGCGTGTACATTTTTTCTTCGTCAGGAAAAGTAAACTTGTGCTGAGCGTAGTGGGCCGGTTCCGTTTCGGTTTTGGGTTCGAAAACCAGAGTGCCTTCTTCGCCAATCATTTTCCCGCGATCGGTGAACTTGCAGCGAATTCTCAGGTTGCTTACGTCAGAACCGTCTTTGGCAACCACCATTACTGCTGGTTCCAGTGTGTCACCGACATGAAAGTGTTTGCCATGATAACCGACAGAAATGTGATACACGTCCCCTGGCGACTCTTCGACCCAAGTCAGTACATCATTATCGTGACTATGGTCCGATTCAAGTTTGGACGCCTTTCCAAGGTTCTTGTTGTCTTTGGAACCTTTCTGGCACCCTGAAAAAAAAGTGACTGAGAAAATGAAAAGGAGGGTCAGTATTGAAAAGCAAGTTCGTTGCATCATTCTATTCCGTAAAGCGGTTTCTAAGTTCTTTGGCAAAGGTGAAGTGGCAAATCTTCCGAGTTTGGAGAATTTACCATCACACATTTGATCTCAGCAGTTTACCAATTGGGCATCCCTGTAGCCACCAACGCGAAGTTGAAACTACCGAATCAATGGGGAGAATTATCAGGGACTTCAGAGATTCGCCTGTAACAAGTCGATTTGTTGCGCAACTAAGGATTGTAGATGAGGCAAATTAAACGTTGAGTGGGTCATGAATCGCAAAAAAGCTGAGCAAGAATTCCACGCGCTATTCGACCGCAACAGCGGTCGTTGGAGTGGAATCGCGCGATGCTATGCCGTGCCCACGGAACGAGACGACCTGTTGCAGGAGATGCTCCTGCAGATCTGGCGCTCACTGCCAAACTTTAAACAGCAGGCTCAGATCGACACGTGGGCTTATCGAGTTGCGTTAAATACAGCCCTCGGCTGGGACAGAAAATGGAAGCGTCGCGACGAAAAATTGCCTCGTGACAGAATCGATGACTTGGCCACATTGGCTGAATCTCAGTCGAACACAGCAGATGCGGAGCAACGAATTCTGGATCAATTCGTTGCAACGTTGAGCAATTCGGAACGCGCGGTCCTTTTACTTTTTATGGATGACATGTCTCAGGACGCGTCGGCGGAGGTTCTCGGCATCTCGCCAGCGGCGTATCGAGTTCGAGTGCACCGCCTGAAAAAGAAGTTTCAAGAAACCTTTCAATTGAATCGGAGTCCATCCCGTGAATCTTCATGAACTAGGACCAGCGTGGCGAAATCAGAATGAGAGGCAGGGCCGCTCGAGTGCGAATAGGTTGGCAGGAATCATCCGTCGAGCAGAGTGGGCTCGATGGACGAATTGGTTGATGGGTGCGCTCGGATTCGTGATTGCGCTGCTGGTCGTGTGGGACTTTGGTCACATGATGATGAACGACCCGAGTAAGCTTGCTCGAGCCGGCGCGGCAATGTGTGTCTTGGCAGCTTTGGTACTTTTGCCACTGATCATCCGCGACCTTTGGCCAATTCGTTCAACGGGTGAAAGTACCTGCGACTATTTCTCGCAAGAGTTGCGGCGTACCGAAAAACTAATTGCGTCCAACAAGTCTCCTGCCATCTACGCGTTATTGGCTCTACTAACCATCGGTCTCGTTCTGATGGCAATTGGGAGGTTCTTCCCGACGCCGAAAGCGATTTTGTTGATCGCTGCTGTACTAGCAATCGACATCGTTGGGTTGTGGGGAGCTCGGATCATTGTTCGGCGTGCTGAGCAACGTCGAGCTGATTTAGAAGCGGTGCTTGCTGAGTTTCGGGAGGAGTCTTAGCCCGTTGTGGCCGTTCAGGGCCGTTCAGGACCTTATCCGTGGGAAACACTTACGTGACTTTGTGGATTAAAGGCCCCGTCCGATCAGGTAATCGTTCTGATCGGACCCTTAGATTGAATTCGGCGTGGATGGTGAAAGAAACGCGAACTTTTTGTCTAGTCGAAATGTCGTTCTATGAGTATCCTTACGCCAACCAATGAGTTAGTGGGGTGCCAGCGATGTCTGGCCAGATAATGACTCAATAGCGACAGGTCTTCTTAATTTTTCGGATGCTTTCCTGCCAGATCCCTTTGGCAGTTCTTAGAAAGCGATTAGTGAACGAAGCGGCGTCGCGAAACTTGTGTGATGGTTCCTACATCACTTAATTCGCCATCAACGATCAAATCGAGATTGTGGATGTCGCTTAAAATTCCGAAAGCAGCTTCCTTCTACGTATGTGCGGGTTTAATTCTCTTGCGCAAACGTCGTGCCCAGTCTGCGCTCGGACAGTAAATCTTTGAAGAATAGTTAGAGCATGTCAGAAAACCAAAACCGATCCGAGTCTCAATCTGCGCAACCAGAATCTGAATCGAGTCGTAAACCAGTCGAAGTACGCCAATTGAACTTCGGAAATTCAACCGAGCCGACTGAAGCGAAACAAGAAACCAAGACGCAGCCAGAAGCTGAGGCAAAACAAGAAACCAAAACTGAGCAGCCGCGCAAAGTTACTCGAGTCAAAGTCGGCTACGAGAAAGGTCGCGAGTCGGCGTTTCGCAAAGCGAGTGAGAAGCGAGGTAAGCGCCAGCCAATCAATGCTGACAAGCTTGCCAAGACAAAGTTAGCCACTGCGCCATCGCAAACCGACACGCCAAAGGAAACCGCTCAACTTGCAACCCCACCTGAAACGACCGTACCAGAACCAACCGTAGTTGAAACTGTGGTCGAGACACCTGAACAGGTCGTCGACACTCCCGAGATCAACACGGAAGCGAAACAAGTTTCTGACGAAGCTGAATTTGGTGCAGGAGTCGCAATCGGAAGCACAGCGGGAGCCGCTGCAATTCAGGCCGCAATCGCAGCCGCTCAAGGTTTGACGGTAGCAGACATAGCAAACGACGAAGTGGAAGCGACTGAGCCAACACCCAGCCCAATCGCAAAGCCAATTGCAAACCCAGTAGCAAAATTAAATCCTGAGCCGAAAGCAAAAGCCAAATCAAAAGCCGCCCCGTCTCAAACTTCTGATACGAACGAAACAGATACAAGCAAAACAAAAAGCGGTTCCAACAATTCCAGTGCCGAAACCAACGAGAGCCCCAGTGACGAAGGTGGCATTCGTTTCGCCGACCTTGGGTTGGCTGCTGAAGTTCAAGCCGCTGTTGCGAACGCCGGCTACGATCACCCTACCCCGATCCAAGCGGAAATTATTCCGCACGTGCTGGGCGGCCGAGACATCGTGGCCCAGTCGCAAACGGGTACCGGAAAAACTGCCGCGTTCGCGTTACCGATTCTCTCCAATATTAAACCCCGCAATGGAAAGCCTCAGGTCTTGGTCCTCGCACCTACTCGAGAGCTGGCGATTCAAGTTGCCCGTATGTTCGCGATTTACGGTGGTGAGATTAACGACTTTGGTGTCGCAGCGATCTATGGCGGCCAAGACTACGAGCCGCAATTGAAACAGCTGCGTCGTGGTGTTCAGGTCGTTGTCGGAACTCCCGGTCGTGTTATCGACCATATCAAGCGGGGCACCTTGGACCTCAGCCAGCTCGATTGCCTGGTACTGGACGAAGCGGACGAGATGCTCAACATGGGATTCCTGGACGATGTCAAATTCGTTTTGGAACAAACTCCTGCTCAACGGCAGATCGCTTTGTTCTCAGCGACTTTGCCCACACCGATTCGTAACATCGCCGAAAAATATCTTAACGATCCGGCCAAAGTCACAATCGCCAAAAAGACGATGACGGCCGACTCGATTCGTCAGCGAGCCGTATTTGTTTCGCAGCGTGACAAAGTCGATCTGTTGATTCGTTTTCTGGAAGCAGAAGAATCGGACGGGGTCATCGTGTTTACTCGTACTCGCGAGTCGACAACCGTGGTTTCGGAACAGTTGTGTCGAGCCGGATTGAACGCCGTTGCACTAAATGGCGACGTGGCGCAAAAAATGCGAGAACGAACGATCCAGCGACTCAAGTCGGGAAAGATCAATATTCTAGTGGCCACCGACGTTGCGGCGCGAGGATTGGACGTCCAGCGTATCAGCCACGTGTTCAATTTTGACTTGCCCGAGGGAAGTGAAACTTACGTGCACCGCGTTGGCCGGACAGGACGAGCGGGACGCAAAGGCGAAGCGATCATCTTTTTGACTCATTCCCAACGTAACAAGCTTCGCCACATCGAGCGTGCGACTCGACAGACGATCGAAATTGTCGAAGCGCCCTCCATCGACGAGATCAACAAATCACGCGTCGCTCGGTTCAAAGAGCGGATTGGTGAAGTGATCGAGAACGAGGATCTTGGCTTCTACAAACAGATGCTTGAGGACTATGCCGAGAAATCGGGCCAGCCTTATGAGTTGATCGCGGCGGCTGTCGCGCACATTCGCAAAGATGGCCGGGACTTTCTGATGAAGCCTCGTCCAAAACGAGAGCGAGGCGAACGTGGCGACCGTGGCGAACGCAGAAACAAACCGGGCCGACGTGGTTCGAAATACGAAGGCGGCCCCAAGCCGGGCATGACTCGATATCGCATCGCAGTGGGAAAACGGGACGGCGTTCGAGTCGGAAGTATCGTCGGTGCGGTTGCCAATGAGGGCGGAATCGACGGTCAGTCAATCGGACCGATTTTGATCCACCAATCTTACAGCACGATCGACTTGCCCAGCGACCTTTCACGCGACGTGACCAACACGCTCAAATCGACTCGCGTTGCCGGTCGTCCTTTGAACCTTGGGCCCGCTCGGGAAGATTCGGGTAGGTCGTCCGAAGGATATCGCGGCGGTGGCAAGCGACGAAACAATCGCGGCAACGACAAACCGCGAGCCGGCAAGGGTCGGACTTTCAAGTCATCGCGTCGTAAAGGTAGCCGAGGCGAGGGGGCTTCTGACCAAAGTCGGTCTTCGAAAAGCTTCGTCCGCTCCAAAGGGAAATCAGGTCCCGGCGGTAAAAAGAAGCGAGCCAAATCGTCACGCGATTAACAGGCGAACTTGTCAGGGCTAAGGCCAAAACAAAAACAACCACGCCGACACTTTGCCGACGTGGTTGTTTTCTTTTACCGATCAACGTGGATGTTGATCTGATATGAAATCGGTTCTATCCGATCACTCTCGTGACAATGCCGGAACCGACGGTCTTGTTGCCTTCGCGAATTGCGAACTGGCAACCGACTTCGCAAGCGATTGGCTTACCCAATCTAACGCCCAGGTTCACTCCGTCTCCAGGCAGGGCGATTTCCACACCACCTAGTAGTGAAACGGTTCCTGGAACGTCGGTTGTGCCAAAGTAAAACTGAGGCGTGTAGCCCGCAACGAATGGCGTGTGGCGTCCACCCTCTTCTCCACTTAGCACGTAAACTTCCGCTTCGAATTCGTGGCGCGGAGTCAAAGATCCCGGCGCGGCCAAGACTTGACCACGAGAAATCTCATCCCGCCGAACGCCACGCAACAACAGACCTACGTTCTGGCCAGCCATGCCGACGTCCAAGACTTCCTTGAACGATTCGACTTGCGTAACCACAACCGATCGGACCTCGTCGCCGCGACCCACGATTTCGACCGAATCACCAACGCGTACTTGACCCTGGTCGATCTTTCCCGAAGCTACAGTGCCTCGGCCTTCAATCGCAAACACGTTCTCGACTGCCATCTTGAAAGGTCGGTCGATCTCGCGTGGTGGGTCAGGGATCGTTGTGTCCAGCGCTTCCAACAACTGCTCGATGCAGTGAATTGACGCTGGATCGGTCGGGTTGTCATGAGCTGCTTTTGCGCTTCCACGAATCATGGGAACTTGGTCAGGATCGAAACCAAAGACCTCCAGCAACTCGCGGAGTTCCATTTCGACCAACTCGATCAATTCAGGATCGTCGACCAAGTCGCACTTGTTGATAAAGACCACCAAGTGAGGCACACCAACCTGGCGCGCCAGCAACACGTGCTCGCGCGTTTGAGGCATGGGGCCCGCAGCGGCAGATACCAACAAAATCGCACCGTCCATTTGAGACGCGCCGGTAATCATGTTCTTGATATAGTCAGCGTGACCAGGACAGTCGATATGCGCGTAGACTCGCGGTTCGGTTTCGTAGCGAACGTGCGAAGCGACGATGGTCACCGTTTTGTTCTTGTCACGAACGATGCCTCCTTTGGCGATGTCGTCATACGTTTTGTACTCTGCCATCCCCTTCTCGCCTTGTACGCGCAGGATTGCGCTGGTCAAAGTCGTCTTGCCATGGTCGATGTGACCGATGGTTCCTACATTGACATTTAGTTTGTCACGATCAACATTTGTCGTAATCATTTTGGCCATGGGTCCTCCTTTCAAGAGAGGAAAAAGTTTGCCTGCATTTTCCAATGGAAGCGCTAGTCGCCCGCAGTGGTCATGCAAAAGTAAAAAACGAAAAACGTGATTGGCTGAATCGGGAAACGCTTGCCAGGCGCGTCGTCGATCTTGGTTAGCTGTTCACGCTTTAAACGCTTACGCAATTTCGTTAGGTGTTTTGCAGGTCTGCATTGCAACTCAGCCGCAATCGGCCCAACGAGGTTCATACCGGTAGCGCGAAATCGGCTACGCGAATAGGACACAGACATGGAAACGCGAGTACAGGTTCGTGCTTGCAGGCGGAGAGCAGGGAATTTTGTGCTGGTGATCTTTAGTAGCTGCCGTCCCGCGGTCGCGAGGGCGCTGGGAAAAATTGGAAATCCTGAAGCGTTCTCGCAAAAGATCGAGATGTTGCGCACAAAATCGCTTAATCCAGACAAGCAGCGTCCTCGTTCCGGCATTTGTTGGCACGACGAAGAGAAGGGGTTCCGAAGTTATTTGAAATCGGGCGCCGGTTCCCAAGCGATCGTTATGGGCTTGATCGAAATGGGACCCGAGTACCACGCAAGAATCGTTGACGAGCTTATCGCAGTCCGAACCGAGATTGAAGAATCGAAACTATTTAACGCGTGGTCCAAGCACGAGATTGACAGGGCAATTCGTTTCTTCAAAGCACCTCCGCAAATACAAACAGAGGTTAGGTTGCAAGCCAAGTTAGTAGGGCTTGGTCACTGGAATACTTTGATGACCAATTACTTCAATAACGAAACTAATTCTGTTGCATTTAAAGCTGCCAGCGTTTCCTTCCCTATAAATACGAACGATCGCAGCTTTACGGCGGTAAGGGAGATTTCTGAACCTTAAGCTCGTTTTTTTTTTAGCGAAAAATGCGGGAGAGCCTAGAAAGATGTTGGGAAATCCTGCGTCTTAGACTTCAGGGCTTTTCCATTTTTGCGGGCGACTTTGTCCCGTTAAAGGCGGTCTCTTTGAAGAGACGAGATAGATTAAGTGAAAATTGCATGATAAAATTTAAGGTAACCTACCCTCTGCGACATTAAGACAACGTATCCTCTGCGGTTTTGTATTTGCAGCCAGGCTCGAAGTGACCTCCTCTGACTTTTTCAACCACTCCTTTTATTTTTTAGAGAGATCTAAGATGAAGACTCATAAGAAAGGTTTTACACTCGTAGAGCTTCTTGTGGTAATTGCCATTATTGGGATTTTGATTGGGATGTTGTTGCCTGCAGTGCAACAGGTTCGTGAGGCGGCTCGACGAGTGCAGTGCGCCAACAATCTCCGACAGAACGTATTGGGAATGCACAACTACGCCAGTGCGTTTGGTAGCTTTCCTCCAGGCAAGAATGACGATGGAACTGCCAACAAGCGATCACTTCGGCCGATCACTCCGCGCCGGAGTAATCCGAGCCAAGGAGAGCAGTATGCTTGGGGGATCTATTTGCTGCCGTATATCGAGCAACAAAATTTGCACGACGAGTTCAGAAGTGCGACAATGAGCTGGGACACAAGCGCGTTGGATGTGATAGGTACGAACGGGCCCCTTGTTTCGAATGTTGTTTCCTCTTACATCTGCCCTTCTGATTCATCTCCAGATGGTGATTTCAACCGTCCTTGGACGCACAGGAATGTTGCCGCTGCTGGCGTTTTGCATTCGAAAACCAATTATGTGGTTGTTGCGGGAGTGCTGGATCCTGCAAGTTCAACCGGAAGTGTTTTACAGTTGAACCGAGCTGACTTTGCCAACCAAGCTGGTCAGTGGGGAATATTTGGCAACAACTCCAGAACAACATTTTCGCAAGTTACTGATGGTTCAAGCAATGTTATTGCGATGGGCGAGCGATCCAGTATTTCTGAAGTAGAGGCGGGCTTTACCGGGTCGGATCCGCTGATCACTTATGGCGCAATCTGGGGTGGAAGACACGATCGAAATTCAGACTTGATTGCCGAGATTGACAATGGAAACCATGCCTCTCGTTCGACTGCCTACATTGGATCGATCAGAGACATCAGCCCATCAGGCGCGCAGGAATTTGGCGTGAACGGAACTCGACCAACCGAAGGTTTTCTTGCCAGTTTTCATAGCGGCGGAGTTAATGTCGGACTTGCCGATGGTTCGAATCATTTTCTTAGTGACAATACTGCTTACGAAGTTCTTATCGCGCTGTCGGTTATGGCTGATGGTGGTATCACCAGCATCGATAATTAACTAAATTGGCAACTTGATTCATCTCCGATGAAACCAACCGTAATTGGAAAACCTGACTGGGCCTTTGCTTGTGAATAGAAACTCTATCGGAACACTATTGCTTCTCGCATTGGTTTGTTTCTTTGTAGGATGCGATTCATCAAACTATTCGGTTGTCTCTGGAAAAGTGACCTACGAAGACAAGCCGGTCTCAGGTATTCGGGTTATGTTTACACCCGCGGCGAGTTCTGGAAATGAGGCGCCCTTTTCTTGGGCGGTCACTGACGAATCAGGTGCTTTTTCGCTTGAAACTCGTGACGGGAAAGCTGGCGCAGCAATCGGTTTGCACAAAGTTGGTTTCGATTGGTCGGACATTCGATCCTACACGTTGCAAGATCTCAAGCAGTCTCTTTCTGATGCCAAAGGCAACCCAGAGAGGGAGGCCAAGGTCGAAGCGGAAATCGCCGATGTCAATCAAAAACTGGCTACGCGCCCGACCTTAAAAGCAGGATTGCAAACCGAGTTCAACGTTCCCGAAGGTGGGGATGAAAACGTCGTGTTTGAACTTACAGACTTTTGAAACTTAGGTCGTAAATTCTTGTGTGTCGTTCCTGCTAAGTGGTGTAAAAGACTCCTACGTGTCGATAATCGATCGTCACCAATCAGATGACTGACGCAAAGACCCAGTTGCCCCCGAATCTTAGTTCGAATCATCACTTTGCCCGCGCTCCAGATAGTCCATCAGCTCAAAGATCTCTTCTTTCGTGAAGTTGTTCATCAGGCCTTTGGGCATGATCGACTGGGACGCGACGGCCATCTGTTCGATGTCGTCCACTAGCACCGTCGTTAGCTCTCCCGATTCCGGGTTCACTAATAGTTTGATCTCTTTGTCAGTACGAGATTTGATGATGCCCGTAATCGTGAGGTTGTCGATCGTCAGAATTTTGTGCTGTTGATACTGTTTGTCGATAAAGTGAGACGGCTCGAGGATTTCCCGCAAGATCGCGGTTCGATCGTTCTTATGACGTGAAAAAACGGCGTCCAAAGCTGGGCCGACTTTGCCGCCCTTTCCGGAAATCTGATGACACTGTGCACAGGTCGCTTCGGTGTAGATCTGAGCCCCGACCGCATCCGTAGTCTCACGAACTCCTGTCGCCAATTCGTCTTTTAAATCGTCAACGGTCCACTCGGCGACCTGTGTCCGTGTGTTGCCGATCGGATCGGTCGGCTTGACCGGGTTCTTCAACCAGGCATCCAAGTCTTTCACCACGACCATGACCCCGTACATTCGAGACCAGTGTTGAGGAAAAGTGCATACATACGGGTACTCGCCAACCTCTTGCGGCGCTTTGAACGTCATCTTGGCCTGTTTGTTAGCGTCGACCATTTTAGTTGCTTGCAAGATATCGGAACGATCGGATGGCAAGTAACTTGCTTGCGGTCCTGCCCTGCCGCCCAGTTCGGCGATCTCTTTTAGCTTTCCAGTGCGAGTGATGACTACGTTGTGTGCCATAAAGTCGTCGTTGTTAAAAACGATCTGTACCCGGCTGCCCGCCTCGACCGCAAAGTAAGGCACGTCGTACCGCATCTCGTCCACGATCGTATTTATTTTGACGATCCGAACCGTCACTTGGGCAAGTCGTTTGCGATACGCTTTCGCTTGTTCGTTGGGCACACTGACCATCAGTTGATCAACCAATTGCATAGCATCCAGGAAAGGATCTTCCGTGCGCTCCTTCGGCTTGGCACCCTCGGCGTACTGGACCAGGAAATCGGCTAGTTCAGCAGACAGTTTTGAGTCGCGTGCGGCTGTGGGAACTTTCAACAGGGTGTTGACCGCGATGGGCCTCATTTTTGCTTGGCGAATTGTCTGCGCTGCAATCCGGAATGTATCCTCTTGCTCAAAAGGGATCAGGCTCAGGGTTGTGAGGGCAGCTTGGCCGGTCGGTTCATCTTTATTATCGATCAAGCCAACAACTCTTGGGCGCTCCGCAGCACGTAGCGACTCGGGGACCAGCGAAACGGCGCCGAGCCATTCTTTTGTATGGTTCTTCTGCTTGGCTGTGTTCCATGCCTGGTCACTTTGCCCGCCGGAGATCAGGCCCGCATAGCCCATCGATTGTTGAAAGCGGTCTTTGGACGCGATCGCAGCTTCGAAATTGCTGGCTTGCCCTGAAAGAACATCCTGAGGCTGACGCCACAGGCTATTCAAAAGCTGTTGTTTTGCCTTCGTAATGTTCTCGATATCATTCTTTGCGTTTTTCCTTTTGGACTTCGATAGCTTTTTCGCTTTGAGTTCAAGCTTGTTGATCGCGCCTAGCAACTCTTCGGCCGGATTCGAATCGTTCAGTTTTACCAATGCTGAAATCGCTTCATCGCGCAGGCGAGGCGAAATTCCGTCGCGGGCAAGAATCTCGCGAAAGACGGGAACGTATTTTTTGTCATCATTGGTTCGTTCGACGAGCAGTAAACGCTCGGTATCCAGTCGACTCAGTTGAAAGTCCATAATTCGCGGGCTGCGATTAAAGAAGATCGTAGGCCGACGCGAATCGACTTCTTGAGCCTGCTCGGCTTCTTGGTTGGCAACGGTCGTGATCGTTTGAAGTAATGCCGAAGTGTCAGTGAAAGGATGCTCGCCAACATTTTGCCAGCGGATATCACCTTGCGCATCGATAAAGATAGTCGCGTGAAGTGCTTTGTCCTTAAACGTGTCAAAAGCGCGGAACGACTTGAACGTCTTCAGCGATGCGTCGGACAGCATCGTGATCGCAAGCGGTGAATCGAGCTGAGCCATCGCATCCTTCAGAACGGTCTGGTCGTCGGTACTGATCGCCAAAACAGAGACACCTAATTGCTCAAACGAGTCGGCAGCATCGGAAAATGTGCGCAGCTGCTGAGAGCACTGCAAACAGCCTTTACCTAGATGCATCACTAAAACGTACGGCTTGCGAGCTTGGGTTTGATTTGAATAGACCTGCCCCAGTGTGTCTTGCAGTTGCCAGATCGGCGAAGGGCGGTTTACCGAGTGCCCGAGGTGGGTTCCCTCATGTTCGTTGTCCGTTCGCAAGTCAACGTATCCCAGCGAGGAAGCGGGCGCATATGTTCCCGAAAGGAAAGCGATAAACGTCAAAGCGATTAATAGCCAGTTTTTCATGATGTCTGCGGTTTCGATTGTCAGTTAAAAATGTTTCGTATTAGATCGAGGTGGAGCGAGGTCTGTGAGCGCTCGTGTCGCTCACATTTCTTTAGTTTTCCAAAGCTCGCATCGTTTCTTCGAGCGTGTATTCGAGATAGTAATCGGTCGGATGTTCCAGAGCATCCAAAGCGAGTTCGATCGCATCATCCCCCTTGAAAAAGCTTAATGCGCGAACTGCTTCCAGCCGCACACGTGGATGCGCGTCGTTGACCATCGGCTTCAAAACGCCGATCGGATTCTGGAGGTGATCGCGCCATTCGGCGACAACCCGCGTTGCAGCTCCTCGTGCGCGGAAATCTTTTGCTGCGAGCAGTTGCTTCAGCAAACCTTCTTCGACCTTGTTGAACGTCTGGTACAACCAAAGTGCCTCGAGCAAGTGGTGTTCATGTTGCGGATCGTTTGGATCTAAAGCTTCGACCCAACTGGCGAGCGATTCGAGCACTTCGCCCGCATCTCGCTGTGACAATTCACGCTTGGCTCGATAGCGGGTCCGGTCCTCGTAGGCTTTCAACAAATCCAGCAGCTCGGCATTCGAAGCCCCTGCGATCTTGGCCGGCTGGACAAGTGGACGATCTTTGTAAGTGACTCGCCAGATGCGGCCATGGCTGTGATCACGACTTGGATCACGAAGGTTGTGTTGCAAGTGGCCAATCAGCGCGTTGTGCCAGTCAAGAATGTAAAGCGATCCGTCCGGTGCAAATTCAAGATCCACGGGTCGAAAGTTCCCATCCTCGCAAGACACGATCGGCGTCTGTTCAGTTCCCCAGAAACCGGAGCGCTGATCTTCGATTTTGTGATTCAATACGGCTCGGTCTCCGATCACGTTGGTTACCAGCCAGTTCCCTTGGGTCTCATCAGGAAAGTGGCGGCTGGAAACGATTTCGCAACCTGCCAGTGGACGTATTCGTTTTTGGTAAAGCGTCGGGTACTCGATATTCTCACCTCCGACGTTTTCAATCATTTTTTTGTCAAACGATCCACCGGGATGCTTCAGTGGATAGGGCAAATAACCAGAGATCGGCGTTCCCCAATAGCTGCGCCCCGGCGAAGCGTCGCCAATAAAATCCTGCCCCCAGCGATCGAAGATATGCCCCCAGGGATTCGAAAAAGCGTACGAAGCGTGAACCGAAACTCGCTCGGTCCGTGGGTTGTACTTCCAGATACCGGCCTCTGATAAACGGGTCAGGCCGTAGGGACTTTCCACCTGTGAATGTTTGAACGTGCCTTCCTGAAAGTAAAGGTTACCACCGGGGCCCCAATAGAATGCGGCGATCCCGTGATGCGAATCGGAGGAATCAAAGCCAACCAACTTGCGAACTCGTGTATCCTCACGATCGTCGCCATCGATATCCTGAAGAAACAGAACGTCAGGCTGCTGCGCGATGTAGACGCCATTATGGCCAAGCTCGAAACCGGTTGGTTGGTGAAGCCCGCCCGCGAAAATTTTGCAACGATCCGCTTTGCCATCATTGTCGTCGTCTTCGAAAATCAGCAGTTTGTCATCGAGTTTTGTTTTCGGTTTCCAGTGAGGGTAGGACTGCATCGTGGAAACCCACAATCGTCCCTTGTTGTCGAAGTTCATTGAGACGGGGTTGGCCAGTTCTGGAAACTGCTCTTCCGAAGCAACCAGTTGGATCTCATAGCCCGGCGCGAGTTTGAACATCTTGATCTGTTTCGCCGCAGGCAAATACTCCAACGATCCAAGTTTCCCTCTTTTGGCATTTACGTCGTTAGCACCTCCAACATTGGTTGTAGGTTCCAGGAAGGGCAACGTGTTGTCATCGTTTACGGTTTGGGAGACTTTTTGGCCGCTGGCGATTTTCCAAATTCGTTGATCACGATTGGCAGCCATTTGGTCGAGAATCTGCAATTCACGTTGCATCACGTCGAAGTTGTTGTACTTTCCCGAGCCGTCTCGTCCGGCTCTGCTACGAGCGCCGTACACGGAGTAGCCGTTCACCGCTCGATACCGATGCCACCAATGGAAGTTCTTGTCGTCGATCTCAGCTTTTAAAGTCTCATTGAAACCAGCAATCGTTTTTCCGGACAGCTCTTTCAACAGGATCGGCGCCAGCGCTTTGTAGCCCTTGTCGTTCAGGTGGGCACCGTTCAATGTGAGTGAATCATCTGTACGGGAAAACAACTGCTGCGTCGGAGTGAACAGATCGATGAAGCTGACCTCATGTTCGACCGCCAACTCTCGTAACGCGTTGGTGTACATTTCCAGGTTTCGGTTTTCCTGCTTTCCATCAGGAAGGTTGGCGTTAGTCAAACCGCCTTGAAACGCGATCGGCGAAACGAGCGCGATGCGGGGCGGGTTGCCGTCACCGTTGTAATCCTGTTTGAGCGTGTTGACGATCACCTTCTTGACGTTGGTGGTGAATGAGTCCAAGCCCGCCGCACCTGCGAACGATTCATTAAAGCCAAAAAGTATCAGTACAACACTGGCCTTGCTATGAGTCAGGTGAGAATCAGGCGAGCCAAAATCTTCGGAGCGAATTCGAAGCTGTGGCTCGTCGCCTGGAAAGCAGAGATTTCGCACAGTCAAATTCAGATCGGGGAACGCTTGATGCAGCGCGGTCTCAAACCAGTTGTGGTGCTGCATCCGCTCGCCCAGTTCGTTACCGATCAGGCAAATATGGTCGCTTTTTTTTAGCTGCAACGGATTCAGTGAAACTGATGCACCCGATGTTTCGCTAATCGTCGTCGCCGGTTGGGATTCAGATCGAGATTGGGAATGGGACGAGCTCTTCTTCATCTCCTCGGGTGGGGCCGCAGGTTTCTTCTTCTTTTTTTTCTTCTTGCGAGTTGCCGCAGGTTTGGAATCGGGTGAGATGTTCGAGTCCCAACCTTCGTATTCCGCAGGTTTAACGCCCTCACGATAGGTCCCAAACCCGAACGTCAGCGGTGTGTACCGACCTACAAAGTCGATGTTGGCATCAGCAGCGATTTGATCTTCCAAGCCAACAGACCACAGGCAGCCATTGAGCATCATGCGGCGAAAGTCGTCATCAAGAATGTCTTCCGAAGCGCCATAGGTCGTCGTGAATACTCGTCCGGATTGACCCGACTTTGAGGTGTACTCGCGAACCCAGACTCCGGGACATGGGTTCTTGTCTTTCGCCTCAGGGGAATCAGGCGTCATCCCTTGTAGCGGCTGTGCCATGGCCAGCACGGTGCTGCCCTCGATCGGCTCAACCCAGTAACCTCCACATTGCGCCCACGGGTTTTCTACCCCGCGCAGAATTGGGTGTTCCTTTTGCTCTTCGACCAGATCCAAACGAGTGCACATCACATGGTTCTTGCCATAGTGCGAGACCCAAGTCTCTCCCAGAATCTGACGTCCGAACCCTTTTTCAAACTCTTCACCTGGGTACTTAAAGTCAAACCGAGCGAAGGTTGAGTCTTTTGGGATCTTAAAGGCGTGAGTCGACGTCCGCATTCCCACTACCGGTCCGCCGCGCTCGAGGTAGTCGGCGATCGGTTGCATTTGTTCGTCGGGAAAGTTCTGGAATCGCAAGAAGACAACCATCAAGTCCGCGGTTTCCAGCGATTCGGTGCCCGGCATATTGTTATTGCCCGGTATGATTTCACCCGACTCTTTGTCGACGTTAAAGAGTACTGTGCACTTGAAGCCGTAATTCTTGGCAAGGATCTTGGCCAGCGCGGGGAGTGTTTCTTCGCTCCGGTACTCGTGGTCACCTGCCAGAAACACAATATGTTTGCCGCTACCGATTCCGTCGGTCATCGCTTCGTCGTGATAGATCAGCGACTGTGCCATCAAGTTCACGGACAGCCCCGTAACCAGAATGGTAAACGCAATCAGACTTGATTGGAGAAAAGGTTTGTTCATGGGTTCTTCTTTCAGGAGATGAAAACTTAAACGTTCATCAACGTGGGTTTTTGGAAAACTAACTATCTGTTTCGCCGCAACGGACGATTCCTTTTTGAGGGTGTCGGTAGAACATACCCTGCTCTGCCGCCGTGACCGCGATCGAATCCCAAAGTTCCATATCCGTTACGCCATAGGTAAAGCACATGAAAATGTAGGGCTCAGTAGATTTAAATGGTTCGGTTGAATGGTAGAAGCCGCCGCCAAAGGAAACCGCTTTCCCCTGCGAGTATTTGTAAACCTGCTCGACGCCCTCGGCATCATGGTAGAGCAAGTTTCCTATTTCACCCGTTGGCTTTACGGGGGTCATTAACGTAAACGCGTTGAGTCCCACCTCAGCCATATAGTCTACATGGTAGTAGGAAGATTCGGTTAAGCTACGAGTAACGAAAAATCCAGAGTACATAATTAACTCGCCCAAGTCACCCAGTACCGTTTTTGTCTTTGCTGCCACGTCCAGCAGGTCAAAGTATCTATCGAAAAAATCGAAGCCGGCTTTGTTCCCTGAGGAGATCCACCGTAGATCTCCATTCCAACTAGGACAAACTGCATATAGTCCTATTTCCGATTTGGGACTGGTGAGCGGCCCCTCGAAAAAGTCGGCGTCTAACAAATCAGCAACTTCTGCATAGCCAGCGCTGACCGTTTCCGCATCCAAATCGAGCTCGATCACATTTTGGGCGTTGAGGTCTTTGTTGTAGCGCTCAAGGGGATAACTGGA
Organism: uncultured Pirellulaceae bacterium; assembly: GCA_964503615.1. Taxonomy (GTDB): domain Bacteria; phylum Planctomycetota; class Planctomycetia; order Pirellulales; family Pirellulaceae; genus CAZDBA01. The sequence continues at coordinate 1,939 of CAZDBA010000072.1, read as the reverse complement.
GATAAGAGACGCCTTTTGCGTACGACTAGAAATTCGGAAGCAGGTTTGATGCATCCACGGACCGGTTTATTTCGTAATTTTAGTTGATCCATAGCCCTATTCAAGATTACGACCCACAATGGCTCAATCGGTTGTTCATTTGTTAATGAACGCTCATTGCTGAGGTTAACCTGAAGTCAAATTCACGGTTTAACACTGCTGGTGAATCTGTTGGAATTTTGGTTAGGAATTTTATGCGAACTTTAGTTTGGTTTCGAAGAGATCTACGCTTGACGGACAACCAAGCTTTGTACCACGCGGCCAAAGAGTCCAAGGAAGGCGTAGTCGGGCTGTACGTGGCGACGCCTGAGCAGTGGAAGTTGCATGATGATGCGAATTGCAAAGTTGGATTCTGGATTCGGAACGTTCGGTTGCTTTCCGATTCATTGGCCGCGCTGAACATTCCATTGTTGATCGTGGAATGCAACAAGTTCGATGAAGCGGCCCGACTCGTAGCCCGCACCGCAAAAGACAACGAGTGCCAGTCTGTTTTCGTCAATCGAGAATATGAACTCAACGAGCTCAATCGTGACGCGGCCGCAGAGCAGGCGTGTGCGGCCGTGGGAATCGACTTTCGGCGTTTTCACGACCGCATCATCGTGCCGCCACGAGAGATCTCTACCAAAGACGGTCGGTTCTATTCTGTTTTTACACCCTACAAAAAAGTTTGGAACACCAAAGCCCTCGACTACTGCGATCCCCTGCCCCGCCCTCGCAAGCAACCGGAGATCGCAATTAAACCGTCAGTTGTACCTGAGCAGTTGGGACCGTATCAAAGCCACGACCGACTGGAGAGCCTCTGGCCAGCAGGAGAACGGGAAGCAAAAAAACGGCTGAAACAATTCGGCAAAGTGATCCTGGACTACAACGACGCGCGAGACATGCCGTCATTGGCGGGCACAAGCAGTTTGTCTCCGTACCTGGCAGCGGGTGTGATTTCGCCTCGTCAGTGTTTCGCCGCTGCATTGACTCATAACAAAGGAAAGATCGAAGGTCCGAACGAAGGCCCAAAAATCTGGATCTCCGAACTCACTTGGCGCGATTTTTACAGTCACGTCATGGTTGGCTTTCCCCGCGTCTCGAAACATCAGCCGTTTAAACTTAAAACAGAAGCGGTTCCGTGGCGCGACGATGCCGACGATTTTGCGGCATGGACTGAGGGACGAACCGGATTTCCGATCGTCGACGCGGGCATGAGGCAGTTGAATCAAACGGGATGGATGCACAACCGATTGCGAATGGTGACCGCTATGTTCTTGACCAAGAATCTGTTGATCGACTGGCGCCGGGGCGAACAGTACTTTATGGAAAAACTGATCGACGGTGATTTGGCTGCCAACAACGGCGGTTGGCAGTGGTCCGCCTCAACCGGCACCGATGCCGTACCCTATTTTCGGATCTTCAGCCCGTTCAGTCAGAGTAAACGATTCGATTGCGAAGGTGAATTTATCAAAACGATGTGCCCTGAATTGGAACCCGTTCCCGCCAAGTCGCTGCATGATCCGGACAAATTGAGCAAAGCGATCAACCAGTTGGGTGTCGATTACCCGGAATATGTTGTCAACTACAAACACAGCCGCCAGCGGGCACTGGCTGCGTTTAAAACGTAGTTGTCCGTTCAGCCTGAGTTGACCAGTTTGTAGTACCGGCTTTAGTGAATAGTGTCAGGACATGACGCTTGGAACAACCAGGAAGTTGTGGAGTCGTCCGTGGTTGGCGGTTTCGTGCCTTTTGTGATCAACTTCTGAGTAGTAATGCCATTTTCTTCGCCAGTGGAGTGGGCCATGCTGTAGTCTCACGCAAAGGCGAAGGCGCAAAGAAAGATGTGGTTGGCCTTTGCGAAAGGGTATCCTAAATGTCGATGGGGAAGATCGGGAGGCTGTTAGAACCGTCAACCCTC
>CAZDBA010000071.1:3555-24171 GCA_964503615.1 uncultured Pirellulaceae bacterium | reverse complement strand
CCAGTCCCACAAACTCAGGTAGTCGCAAAAATTCCAGAAGCCTTGCCATTCAAAAAGCTTCGGGGTTGTTTTTAACGCTGGGTATTTGGGAGATTTGCGATGAACAATTCCATGTTCAATCGTGTAAGTTGTTGTCCCGGCAAACGCCTCCACAACTTTGATGCTAAATCGGTGTGGTCGTTTCATGTCTCTAGTCAGAATAGCCTTCACAATAAAACGAGCCGCACGTAATGACTCGAAGGACGATTGTAGTGGGCGAAATTGGCGAAGCCAAACGTACTACAAATAGCCAGCTTGTTCTCGCAGTCGTTTGATTCGCTCGTTTGAGTTGATTAATTCAACAAGCGATTGGTTTGTTTGAGGTTTGGCGGGGCGAGCTTGTACCGTTAGCGATTTGATGTTGTCGCTGTTATCGTCGCTGCCCCAACGCCAGCGAAAATCGTCCGGCTTGCTGTAACTGTCGACGCCGGTTTTTTGACTGGAGCCGATAAAGTCGAACATCCGTAACGTTTGTTCCAGTGGTCGAGCGGTTAGATCTTCGTAGCGAACCAACAAACTGTCATGTGCTTCGTTGTTGTGCAGCTTCAAAAGCGACTCGGTCATTCCCGCCCAGTATTTTTTGGCAAGCCACCCATTGGTCATCCCGGAAACCCAGCCCGCCAGTTTGCGAAACGTCATCTTGCGCAACGACTGGACCGTATCGTAACAGTCCCGAATCAACACGATCGTCTTTAATCCGGTGATGTTGGGCAGTCGCGGATAGCTTCCGATCTCGTTGTACCAACCTGGCCGCTTCAAAACGATGATGGGATTATCATCCAGTGCGGCGATCTTGTCCGCAGCCTGCGCGTCGCTCACGAACTTCTGAAAATTCTGCTCAGGCAAGTTGGAAACGTCGCTTGCTTCGGCCAATAACGCTTTGAGCAGCGTCGAGCCACTTCGCATAGTCGAGGCAACACAGACGATTTGAGGGGCCGCAGTCATAGATCCAAAATATACAATCGTAAGAATTCAATAGCAGCCGCGCATGATATCAGGTTTTGAATTCGGTTGGACGCCGGTTTCGGCTTTTGCCAGAAAGATGTTTGATTAACATAGGGCACATGAAACCGCAACAAGCTCTACAAAGATACTTTGGCCACAACGATTTCCGTGGTCAGCAATTGACGATTATTGAGAAAGTCCTGGCAGGCAAACACACGCTGGTGATTATGCCAACGGGAATGGGCAAATCGGTTTGTTACCAAATTCCCGCCGTCCTGTTGGCTGACGCCTCCTCAAGCGACTCGCTGCGTCCGCCGCTGACATTGGTCATTTCGCCGCTGATCGCTCTGATGAAAGACCAAGTCGATGCGTTGCGGGACAAAGGGATCGACGCTCAGTTTATTAATTCGTCGCTGGATCGTCAGAATCGAGAGTCGCGATACGCAGCGATCGCGTCTGGCAAATTCAATTTGCTGTATGTCACGCCGGAACGATTTCGCAAGCCGGAATTTCTGGAGGTGCTGGCGAAACGCACCGTCAACCTGTTGGCCGTTGATGAGGCTCACTGTATCAGCCAATGGGGGCATGACTTTCGTCCCGATTACACTCGTCTGAAAGAGATTCGGGAAACGGTTGGCAATCCGACCACGATCGCTTTGACCGCCACCGCGACTCCAGAAGTCCAAACCGACATTGTGCGGCAGTTGGGTTTGCAGCCAGACGAAATCGAGCTGTTCCACGAAGGGATCAACCGGCCGAACCTGTCACTCAACGTGGTGCAGACTTGGGGCCGAGATGAAAAACGTCAGCGAATCGCCGATGTGATCGTCGCTCATCGCCGACCCGGCATCGTTTACTTTACGCTCATCAAAACACTGATGGAGTTTAGTGATTGGTTGCGCGACGAAAAAATTCCGCACTTGGTTTATCACGGGCAGTTGGAGCCGCGACACCGACGCCAAATCCAGGACCGTTTCATGGAAGGTGATCATCTGGTACTTGCAACCAATGCGTTTGGAATGGGAATCGACAAAGAGAATATCCGGTTCGTTGTTCACGCCGATATCCCAGGCTCCATGGAGTCCTACTATCAAGAGATCGGTCGTGCTGGGCGAGATGGGCAACCGTCAGAATGCGTTTTGCTTTACGACCAGGAAGACCTCGCGACGCAAATGGAGTTTATGCGGTGGAGTAATCCGGACGCTGAGTTCTATATGCGAGTCTACGATTTTTTGAAGGAAGACGCCGAGCAAGTCGCTGCGTTTGGAATGCCTTGGTTGGCGGAGCGGCTTATGGCCAAGAAGGGCAAACACGATCATCGGCTGGAAACCGCACTGGCCATGTTGGAGCGTTGGAACGTTATCCAGCTAAATTGGCATCCGTTCGAGGCAAAGGTGATTAACGAGTTGCCAAGTCAGTTTAACGACCACGAGCAGTTTGATGAAAAACTCAAAAGAGACCAGCAAAAACTTCTGGCGCTTGTCCAGTACGCGAACCACGAAGGGGACCGCAAGGAATATATCCATTCCTATTTCGGATTACCTTATTCCCCCGAATTAAATGAGTGACAGTCGCCTTTCGCTCCGAGGCTGCATTTTTTCAAATGCTTGGAAGTGCCAATGGTAACCCGATGCGTTAGCGAGGATGAAGGCAAGTTGTTTCCTCGCTAACGCGTCGGGTTTCCAAATGCCTCTCGTAGTGGGAATCGCCAGAATTCCTTTTGCTCAAACAATCGCGAAAGCCAAATCGCTAACCGCGAAAGGACCAAATCACAATCGAAATGAACAGCCCGGAAACGATCAATCCGACGCCCGTTCCTGTCAAAATCCATTTTAGAAACGTAGCACCATTGTGGTTGTTTCTAAAACTGACCGCATTGAGCGAGTCACCACGGATCAAAGTATTGGCCGCAATTTGATTTGTCTGCACGTAAACGCTGAACATCCAGATAAAGCAAGCTACGCCCGCCAGTCCGCAAATCGTCCAGCCACGCAACATGAGTGAAAAACCAGATTCCGAAAGCGTGTACCGGCCAATCCAACACTCAAAATTGATCGCTACCAGCAATATCATCAAAAAGCTCAGGTACCGAACGCAGATTGCCTGACAATTGGATTCGAACTTTTGAAACACCGCTATGATTTGCGAGTCTTTGAATCTGCCTTTATCCATTTTCTCGATCATCCACTTTCCCTGCATTTGGATTTTCGGAAAATCTTTCGCCGCGGATGCGAACGGAACTACGACCAGTAGCGGAACTACAACCATATAGTTGACTAGCGAATAAGGTAAGAACGCTGCGTAAGGCCCGACTTGTTCATTGACCAATTCGTCGCTCGGCGATTCGATACCGGAGGCGATCGCCAATTCTCGAGGTGCAGCATCGGGAGTCAGGTGCCGGTACGATTCGTAAGCGCCAAAGCCCAATGATAAAACGCACAACAGAATTCGGGTGATCCAGATGCCCTTTGAATGGTTTTTTGGGGACAGGATTTGCCGGATCTCTTCACGAAAGTTCTTCCAGAATATCAGTGTGACACAGGACAAGTAGATCAAAGCACGCAGGCAACCGATCTCGAAACCAAATCCTTCGAAAATATTGCCCGGAAGTTCATCGAACCGCGTCAACCAAATCTGACTTGCGATCGGCTTGGAATAGGAAACGAACATCGAAACCAGACTGATCAACAACAACGTAGCGACGAAGGCGATTCCGATTCGTATCTTGAGAGGCGTCCAGTTCGGTTGATGGATAATCGAAGCCAGTTCTGCATTGGAGCCGTTGCTTTTGTAGCTGGCAAAATCCTCGGCGTTTACCGGTTTCGCTTGCTCCTGGACACTGACGGTCAAATCTTCGGTGAGCGGAATCAACGCCTCCAACTGGGGAATCATCTCATCCATAGTTTGAAATCGTTCGGCTGGATTCTTCGCCAGGGAAGTATTAATCAGCTCGTCAAATTCACTTGGCAGCCCTTGGACGCTTTCGGTTACTTGCGGTATCGGCAAATCACGATGGGCCATAATCGTTTGCATCAACGTGTCCGACTTGTAGACCGCACTCCCGGTCAGCATGTGGTAAAGCGTGCAACCCAGACTGTAAATGTCGCTGCGGTTGTCCGCTCGGCGAGAGTCCAAAGCTTGTTCGGGCGGCAGGTAGTCGGCGGTTCCCATCATCGCGCCGGCCTGAGTCAGTTCGGTACGGTTTTCGCTTTCCAGCGAGTTCTCAAAACGGGCCAATCCCATGTCGAGAATTTTCAACGTGCCGGCCGAATCCAGCAGCAAATTAGCTGGCTTGATGTCGCGATGGACAACTCCTTTTGCGTGAGCGTATTTAAGCCCCTTTGCCACTTGGATAGTTAGCTTGACCGCCTCTTGAGGGCTGAAAGGACCGTTTTCCTGAATCAAGGTGGAAAGGTCATCGCCCTCAATGTACTGCATAACAAGAAAGTGAACGCCCGAATCTTCGCCAGCATCATAAGCGGTCACGATATTGGGATGGTCTAACTGAGCGGCCGCCTCAACTTCACGTTGGAACCGTTGAATCAGCTCTTTCGATTCGGCAAGTGAGTCGGGCAACATTTTTAACGCGACGATTCGCTTCATGCGACGATGTCGAGCCTTGAAAACCTGCCCCATCCCGCCTGCACCAATCTTTCCTATCAGTTCATAATCGCCCAGCACTTCGCCGATACGAACTTTCCCCTTTTTCTCTGAGACGAAAGGATGGGTGGGAGTGATTCCTGGTGCAATGGTTTGCGAAGCGATTCGACTTAGCAACTCGGAATCGTCGGGCAACCTTTGTTGCAAATCGGAGAGTGCTTCGTCATCAAATCCACCTCGATGGTCAGTTTCCAGATGAACGAGACGCTCCAACAGTTCCTCACGAATTGGAGAGGCGTGACCGGATAGAAACTCCTCGATTCTAGGCTCAGAACCCTGTTTCAAAAGAGATAGAAAGCGATCACATTCGATATCAACCAATCGACTTGGATTGATTGTTATATCATCAGCCCTTTCTGGTTGGTCGGTCATCGCCTGAAAGCTTGAAATCGAATAAATATGAGACTGATACAGTAGGTGGATCTGTTAGATCAATGACATATGTTATTCGATTTGCTGGTTGGTTGCATCAACCAAACTTTTATTTAGGAATGTTTATCCGTTTGTTGAAAATGTAATCCGGCTTGGCAGGAGTCTCGCTTCCCCGCTAACGCGTCGGGTTACCATTTCAAGCGATCTTATCGATCTTGAAGGTTCATTCCTCTGATTTCCAATCGCATCTGTTCCATGTCTTTTTGCAGTCGCTGAATGATCTCGTCCATTTCTGGATTCATGTCATCGGGAAGAATCGCACCGGGCCCAGGAATGATCACACCTGGTCCCAGTTCTTGAATACGGAACTGCGGCATTTGTGGGGCTTGGCCCGGTCGATCGGGCCAGAGGATATGAGGCCGGACACGATTCGCTTGTCCTGCAGGTCTTTCTTTCGGAGTCACCTCTGCTGTTTGTTCTTCGCCTCGGTGAATATAAGTCAACGTCAGGGCGCGACCTTCTTCACCGGCAAGCTCCACAGCTTTGGTCAATTCCGCCCGAGTCGCCACCGATTGGTCATCAGCAAACAATAGGATGTCATGTTGCTCAATACCGGCATCGAAGGCTGGGGAATCAGGTGAAATCGCATCGACCATCAACCCGATCGATTCATCCAATTGCAAGTGGCCACGTAGTACTTCGCTCACTGGCGAGCAGTGTACACCGACCATGTATTTTCCGACTTCGCCGCGGTTCATACGAAACACGTTCGGACCCCGCGGGAAATCGTGCATGTTTCCTGCCCTGATTTGTATTTGGTCTAGCATCGCTTGAATTTGTTCGTCATGTTTGTCATGCATGCCCCCGATATGCATCTCTACGCCAAAGTTCATACCCGCATCTCCATCTGCGTTCTCGAACCTGATCACTTTTTTCTGACCGTCTTGTTCAACGATGGATGCTATGCCGCCAGCCACCTGAACAATCTCACCGTCCTGTTCAACGACCTTGACTGAGTTACTAATGCTTACGCTGCGAGCACTTGCAGTGTCGACCTCCTGTTTTTCGCCGTCTTCGTCGACAATGAAAAGCTTTCCGCCCTCCATCGTTCCTTCCAGTTCGATCACTTCAGGTTTTTTTGGAGCGTCGTCCTGGCCATAAAGGGAAGAAGTCGAAAGCAAAATGGATGTCGAAGAAACGGCCACCATCAACAAGGTAAAAATCGTTTTTGTAATCATATCTTTGTCAGAATTTTAAGTTTAATATTCAGGGTTCAAATCAAAGGGTTTCAAAGTTAACTGTTGGCGACTCAATTACCCGCATTCAAGCTGATAGATCGGACAGGCACCAAAACCTGTCGCCCATTTTGAGTCCGCCCGGAAATGTACTGTGTATCTTGCTGCAATCGGTAACCTTGGCGTTCGTATCTTTCGACCAACTGTTTTGGGATTTCAGATTCTGCGAACGACAGCCCCATCTTTTGAGCATCGGCAAGGTTGTACAACGGAACCTGTCCAAGGTCGCCGATGGAAAGATGTTCCACAGGTTGGAAAGTCACTCGCGGAGCATCGTCGACCTGGTCGACCGCCTGGTTACTGGTCAACTCAGGATCTGTGTCAACTGCATCCCCCACACTCACAATGTCCGAACGGCCTTCGTTGGAGATATTGTCACCGAATTGGTTGCCAATCCAAAGACCAATCAGCGTTGCAGCAGCGAGCGAAAGCGCCCATTTTAATCCTTTCGCAAAAGGTTGTGCGTGGTTTTCTGCGTTCGCACTGGGGTGAGGTTTTCCGGGGTGAGGTTTTCCGACTTCGTTTAAATCACTGATTTCTGTTGATTCAGCGGTAGCGGAAAACCGTTCTCCAATTTCGACTTTCCAGATTTGGTCCTCAACAAATGCTGCCGCGATCTGCTGCCAAAGTTCCGGATGCTGCTGAGCCTTGCGCAGCAGTTGCTGGATCTGACTGCGATCAAGCTGGCCGTCGACCAATCGTTGAAGTTGTAATTCGTGTTCGCTCATGATTGCTTTTGACTTTGGCGTTACTTAATTTTTTTGTGACTGGGTGGTTACGACTGTTTTGGTAAGTAAGGTTCGCAATTGTTTGCGTGCCTTCATCAATCGATACTCGACTGTTTTGGTTTTGACTCCTAGATGTTTGGCAAGATCGGCGTAGCTCCAGTTCTCAGAGTACTTCAACACCAGAATTTCCTGATCTTGAGGTTTCAACTTTTGCAACGCGTCACGAACTTCGCCCCGCTTCTCTTCGGCCATGATCCAATCCAGAGGCGTCTCCGCTTCTGACTCCCGGTCCGGTGAATCCAGAGTTTGCATCCGGCGATGAGATTTACGGTAGTGATTGATCGTCTGTCGAACGGCCAACCGATAAAGCCACGGAGCAACCTTTTCAGGATCCAGTGGCTTGGAGGTTTGCTTCACTACCGCCAGAGCGATATTTTGAAACAAGTCCTCAACGGTGTGCGCATCACTAACCCTGCACCGCAGCACTTTCAGCAGCCAGTGCCGATGTTGCTGTAGTTCCCAAGTCCAGTTGATTTGGCCCGTTGCCGACCCGCTCATTTGTTATCGTTCCGATGTTTGATCTAACACCCGTCATAGTCGCAGCCAGTGATCCGATCCCGACCGAAAAAGTCCAGATTTTAAAAAAATCGTTTTGGGCTGCTCAGGCTCCCCTTGAAATCGCTGTCTAAACTCGATTCCAATGGGGAATTCCACCACATTTTGCAGCTTATGACAGATCTATTCTGACCGGAATTCGTTTGCTTGCAAACAAATCTTGCTTAGTGAATCCGCCGTTCAAGCAGATCTCGCTTTGAAGAAATTGGCCTTCCATACTACCATTAAATCCATGCTTGACCGACTAATCTACATCTTGCTGATCATTACGCTTTTCACCTGCCCGGTGAGACGTTTGGCGAGTTGTTGTTGTCCTTGTAGTCCCGCCGAGTCGGTGGCTACGGTGAGTACATGTTGCTGTTCGAAAACAGCCGATAACGATCAAGCTCCCACTCCTACCAAACCTGCCAAAGCGCCTTGTGAAGAATGCCAATGTGCATGTCTTTGCGGCGGGGCAATTTTGACGATCCCCTTTACGGTCGATACCGATCTGAAATGGCAATTCTTTTCCGTTGATCTGTTGGTTGCCAAATCAACCGCAGACTCGAACTTCGCCGGTTGCCGAGGTCCGGACCGTCCTATTGATCGGTCACCCGCCAACTCAGGCCGTACTATGCGCCAACTGCATAGCTCTTTCACGATTTAGCCGAACTCTCGGCAGCTTTAGCTTCGTTTGCAGACTGTGATTTGTTCGTAGTTCTGGCTTTAGCCGGACGTACGAACACTTAGCAAGCGAGGACATTTAAGCCGCTTCCTCGCTAACGCGTCGGGTTTCCAGTTGCAGTTGTCCGCAACTCCGGTTGGATAGCGAATTTCTAACTAACCAATTCAATAAATCTCACCTCAATCGTTCCATGTTTTTTAGACTGCTCCCGTGGGAGTATGGAATCCGAAACCTGTTCCGCAGACCGCTACGTACGTTCCTGACGTTTGCGGGTCTGACGACCGTCATCGTATTGGTGTTGGTGGTGGTCGGGTTTATTCGTGGGCTGGAACGTTCGTTGACGGTCAGCGGTGACCCGCAAACGGCGATCGTTTTTTCGTTGGGGATGGGTGAAAACATCGAGTACTCGTCGATCGCAATGCGCACAAATGATTTGGTGCCCGCAAGTGTGATGGGAATCGAAGAACAATACGGCGAGAAGTGTGTTTCTCCAGAGCTGTATCTGGGCACTCAAGTCGGATTGTACGGAACAAGTCAATCGCCGCGCGAGACGCTGGGGTTGGTCCGCGGAGTAACTCCATCTGTAATGCTCGTCCGTCAGCAGTTCGAATTGGAATCCGGAAATTGGCCCGAGCTGGGCGAAGTGATCGTAGGGCGGTTGGCAGCGGCGAAACTGGGAGCAACCAAGGACGAACTGGCAATCGGACAGACGATTCGTCTTGAGAATCGGGACTGGAAAATCGCAGGTGTTTTTTCCTGCGGCGGGGGAGCGTTCGAATCAGAGATTTGGTGCCGACTGGACGAGTTGCAGCAAGCGATGAAGCGACAAGATCTCAGTATCGTCGCGCTGCGTATGGCTCCCAACGGCGACTTTGCCGATCTCGATTTGTTCTGTCGTGAGCGATTGGATCTCGAACTGCAAGTGATGCCGGAGACCGATTACTACGCCACGCTACAAAAAGACTATCAGCCCATTCGCCGGTTGGCTTGGTTGGTCGTATTGTTGATTGCCGGGGCAGGTGTCTTTGCCGGGCTCAATACGATGTATGGCGCGGTGGTCGGGCGGATCTCAGAGCTTTCGATGTTGCAAACGATCGGCTTTGTTCGTCGATCGCTGGTGATCAGCTTGATGCAAGAAGCGATCATTCTGTCCCTGGCAGCCAGTTTATGCGCGACGTTGATTGCGATCCTGTTCATCAACGGATCAGCGATTCGATTTACGATGGGCGCCTTTCAACTACAAATCGACAGCGTCTCCGTTCTGATCGGTTGTGGTGTTGGCTTTTTGCTCGGGTTTCTCGGAGCGATACCTCCGGCGATTCGAGCGTTGCGTGTTTCAGTCGTCGACGGACTGCGATCGGTTTAGCGTTCAACTCAATAGTGTTTACCCAAAATTCAATTTTTAATTTCAAAAAATGTGAGCTTTCCAAATGAATAACAAAATGAAATCGGCCTTTCTGCTTTCGGCTCTCGCTGTGTTGATCACGGTAGGTTGTAAGGGCAAGTCCGAAGAAAAAGCAGATAGAAATGTGGACTACGACGCGTCTCGATTTGTGCTGGCGAGCGAACCGGAAGGTGGCTTGGACGTAGCAGCAGCGCGACAGTCGGTCCAGGACGGCGAGGAAACGGTTGTGATCGGTCGCATCGGCGGAAGCACTCGACCCTGGGTCGAGGATCGCGCGGCGTTTGATATCGTTGATCCAGCCCTGTTGGCTTGCAGCGATGAGAAAGAGGAGGGCCAGTCGTGCAGTTGCAAAACACCTTGGGACTATTGCTGCGAATCGGACAAGCTGCCCAATAACATGGTGTCAGTCCGCTTCGTCGAAGAGGATGGCAGCGTGGTCAAACACGACGCGCGAGCCCTGTTTGATATCAAAGAATTGCAAACTGTGGTTATCCGAGGGACTGCCAAACGGATTGAGGGAAACCTTACGATTCTTGCCAACGGCATCTTCGTGCGAGAGTAATCCATGACCGACGTAGACCTTTCACAATTGGCAATCGACCGGACCTCGTCTGAGAGCAAGCGCTCTGGGCGGCGGAACCTGTTGACGCGGTACGTTTTGCCGGGATTGTTGGTGCTTGGATTTCTGGGGCTGGTAGTTTGGGCTTCGTTCGATTGGTTGTTTCCGCCCCAAGCGGTAACGGTCATACCGGTTCAGGTGACCCAAGCAGAAGTGCTCTCCGACGGGGCCCAGTTATTCAGTGCAGCGGGCTGGATCGAACCGCGCCCCTCAGCGATACGCGTCGCGGCGTTAGCATCGGGTGTGGTGGATGATCTGCTGGTTGTCGAAGATCAAAAAGTTGTCACCGGCCAGCCGATCGCGCAATTGGTCGACGAAGATGCACGATTGGGCCTGGAGCGTTGTATCGCCGACACCCAACTGGCCGAAGCAGAATTGAAACGGTACGAAGCCGTCTTGGCTGCCGCGCGAGTTCGATTTGATCAACCGGTTCATCTGCAATCGCAACTGGCTGCCGCCGATGCGGAACTGGCCGGGATTAATACGATGCTAAAGGACCTTCCCCATCAGACGGAGCGAGCCAAATCGACGCTCAGCTTTGCCGAACGGGACCATCAACGAAATTTGGGCGCAGCAAGATCGCTCAGTCAACGTGAGATCGACCAATCGTTGACCGACTTGGAAACGGCTCAGGCGATGCTCAAAGAATTGACCGATCGCCAGGAGTCGTTGACCGCGCAACAGACTGCTATTACGCAGCGGCGGGAAGCGCTCAACGTGCAATTGCAATTGTTGGTCGACGAAATCGAGTCTCGGGATAGTGCAGAGAGCCAAGTCCTCGTGGGGCAAGCTCGAGTGCAACAAATGAAAGTCGCTCAGGAACAAGCTCAACTACGTCTGGATCGAATGACGATTCGAGCGCCGGTCGACGGGCGGATCTATCAGCTGCTGGGCCTTCCCGGCGCGCGGGTCGGAGATACGGTAATGATGGCGATGCCCGGCCACGATGGTGGGACGGTCGTTACGATGTATTGCCCAGACCATTTGCAAATTCGTGTCGATGTACGGTTCGAAGACATTCCCAAAGTCAGTCTTGGTCAGACTGTCGTGATCGACAATCCCGCTTTGCCCGAACCGATCAGTGGATCTGTGCTGTTTATCAGTTCCGAAGCGGACATCCAGAAGAACACCTTGCAGGTAAAAGTAAAAGTCGACCAGGCGCCCGACTTTTTCAAACCGGAGATGTTGGTCGACGTGACCTTTCTGGCCCCCAAGCGGACTCACTCGATGGCCGGCCACCACGATCCGGAGCAAAAAACTCATCGAGATCAGTTGAAAATTTATATCGATCAACGCTACGTACAGAATCAGGATGGAAACGCGACGGTGTGGGTCGCCGATCAATCGGCCGAAGTAGCAAGACGAATCTCCGTGGAAACCGGCCAGTCTGTGGCAGGCGGGATGGTCGAAATCGTCAAGGGTCTGAACGTTAGCAGTCGGCTGATCGTATCTGGCGTAGAAGATCTAGTAGACGGGATGAGGATAGATATCAAAACGGCGGCCAGTCCCCAGAAATAAGCAACCCAGAACTGAACACCCAGTGAACGAAAGAACTTTATGGCGTTAGTCGAATTAAGAGATGTGACCAAGCACTACCACAAGGGCGGGCAAACGATCAAACCGCTTGATGGGGTGTCGTTGGATATCGAAGCAGGCACATTCGTATCGTTGATGGGAGCCAGCGGAACCGGCAAGTCGACTTTGCTGAACATTATTGCCAGTATTGACCGGCCCGATCAGGGATCCGTAAAAGTTGATGGTGTTGAAATCACTTCGATGAGTCGCACCAGCTTGGCGAAATGGCGGGCGGCTAATATTGGCTACATTTTTCAGACGCATAATCTGATTCCGGTTTTAACCGCTTACGAAAATGTGGAAATGCCATTGTTGTTGCTGCCGATGAGTCGGTCCGAAAGACGAAAACGAATTGAGATCGCGATGCAGGCAGTGGACGTGTTGGACCGAGCTGATCACTATCCGCGTCAGCTGTCTGGTGGTCAGGAGCAACGTGTTGGCATCGCCCGCGCGATCGTGGCCAATCCCAAAGTTGTCGTTGCCGATGAACCGACGGGAGATTTGGATCCCGAAACTTCGAACCAGATTCTGGACTTGTTACAGCGACTGAATGCGGAACTCGATACCACTTTGCTGATGGTGACTCACGATGTTGAGGCCGCTGAAATTGCGGATCGAAAGTTCAAATTGAATTTCGGACAATTGGTGGAAGAAGATGCAGATTGTTCAGCAATACCTGCGCAAACTGGACTCAAAACGGAAGCAAAGCTGTGATGCGATTACTGCCTTACATTTTAAAAACGCTTTGGCGACATCGGGCGCGTACGATACTGACGGTCAGCGGATCGGCTGTTGCGTTGTTTGTCTTCTGCTTTGTGGGCAGCGTGCAACAGGGGATGAACGACTTACAACGTCAACAATCGGGCAAGCGTAGCTTGATCGTATTTCAGGCGAATAAGTTCTGCCCCGCGACCAGCCACCTGCCACAGGATTACGAGCAAAAGATCCAAGAGATCGAAGGGGTTCGCGAAGTCGTTCCGATTCAAGTCTTTACCAATAACTGCCGGGCAAGTTTAGACGTGGTTGTGTTTTACGGAGTAACTGCGGAGAAAATTCGCAGGGCCCGACCCAACTTTCAGCTGCTTGAGGGGTCCTGGGATGAGTTTGAGAACAATCAGGACAGTGCGATCGTTGGCAACGCGGTTGCCAAAAGGAATGACCTGAAAAAGGGTGACACGTATTCGATTGGCAGTCTGAGTGTAACGGTTGCGGCAATCTATACCTCAGACGATGCTGCAGAAGAGAACTACGTCTATTCGCATCTTGATTTTTTGCAACGCCGCAAAGGGATGAACCTGGTCGGCACCGTAACACAATTGGAGGTTCTGTTAGACCCATCCGCCGATGCCGACACGATTTGTCGAACGATTGACCAACAAATGAAAACAGAGTCGATAGAAACCGATACACGACCCAAAGGAGTCTTTCAGGCAAAAAGTCTAGGGGATCTAACGGAGTTGATTGGTATGGCCCACTACTTGGGTATGGCGTGCGTAGGGCTGGTGCTGGCGATGGTGGCAACAACAACGGTCATGTCGGTGCAAGATCGGATCAAGGAGCATGCAGTTCTGCAAACGATTGGATATTCAGGAGCGAAAGTCTTTCAGATCGTGATCGCAGAAAGTTCCTTCCTCTCTCTAATCGGCGGTTTGGTCGGAGTCGCAGTAGCAATGCTTGTTTTGCAATGGAGCAGTCTGGCCGTAGGAGCTTCCGCGGTCACAATCGCATTTAAACCGTCTCTACAACTGGCAATCACGGGTGTGTTGGTTTCAGGCGTAACCGGATTGTTAGCTGGTATTTTCCCTGCCATCCAAGCGGCAAGAACGGAAATCGTAAAAGGTTTGCGGCAAGGCTAATGGAGTGCGGAAAAAGTTGTTGTTGATCGGGCGAGAGTTTAGAATGTTGAGAACAATTATCGTATCAGGATTCTCAAATGACTCACCCAGACAAAAAAGACCAATCGCAAGTAACTTCGAATAGAACCCGTCGTGACTTTCTGAAAACCGCCGCCGCTGGAACCGCAGCAGCTTCGATTCCTTATGTGTGGACCAGTCGCACGGCCAACGCGATTGGACCGAACGACCAAAAAACGATCGCTTGCATCGGAGTTGGGGGTAGTCGAGGGCGCCACAATCGTGGCGGAAAAGTTGCTCGCAAGGCGAAACCGCTTGGTCGTATGATTGCGGTTTGCGATGTAGATGGACTACACACGGCTGAATTTAACAAAGAGATGGGAGGTGAGCTTAACGAGTACACCGACTATCGAAAGTTGTTCGAAAACGAAAATCCTGATGTTGTCATCATTGGTACGCCTGATCATTGGCATGTGCCGATTTCAATTCGGGCATTGCGATCTGGAGCGGATGTCTACTGTGAGAAACCGTTGACGTTAACGATCGGAGAGGGAGAACAGATCAAGCAAGTTGTCGAAGAAACGGGTCGCGTATTTCAGGTGGGAACCCAGCAGCGTAGTGAGATGGGCCGCTTGTTTCTGATCGCAACCGCAATTGTGCGCAGCGGCCGACTGGGGGAGAACGTGAATGCTTACGTTGCGGTTGGCGGATCGAAAGCGGGAGGACCGTTCGAGAACGTGGCCGTTCCTGAGAAACTGGATTGGGATATGTGGGTCGGTCCCGCGCCCAAAGTCGATTATTCGCTTGAAAGACGTCAAGAATTCCGTTGGTTCCTTGAGTACTCAGGCGGAAAAATGACAGACTGGGGCGCTCATCATATCGACATCGCCCAGTGGGCGTTGCAATTGGATAACACAGGGCCCTCGCGCGTTAGTGGCACGGGCAATTTGCCGCCGATAATCCCTGACAATTTTAACTGGCAACAGTTTTTCGCTGGCGACTTGGAACTGCCGAATTCATACAACGCGGCGATAGACTTCCATATCGATTTAAGTTTCGATTCTGGCAGCGTGATCAGCGTAAACAACCAGTACACGCGAGGTAATATCGATTTCGATAACGGTATTCTGTTCGAAGGGGACAAAGGGCGCATGTTTGTGAATCGCGGCAAACTACAGGGCAAAGTCGTCGAGGAGATTTTTGGATCGAACCTCGGTACCGGTAACAAAAAGCAGTTCGCCGCTTTGGACAAAGCCACGCGAGACGAATTTGAGGCGGCCTTCAAAGAGCTGCATAACGGCAAATCTCCGATGTCGCATATGGACAACTTTTTCGCTTGTTTGGAGGATCGCTCTAAACCGGTTGCCGATGTGGTTTCGCACGTTAACACGATGAATTCATGTCATCTGTGTAATTTGAATTTGATGTTGGGACGGGACTTGCAATGGGACCCAGCCGCTGGCGATTTTGTCGGGGATGATCAGGCGTCCGCGCTTCGTAGTCGCAAGCGTCGCGAAGGGTTCGAAATATAGTTTGGGTTTTTTGTTCGTCCGGAATCGAAATGGTGGGCCTCTCCGTTCCGATCAAAGGTTTAAAATCCATTCTTCCGTGAACGACTATAACTCATGGAAGAACCTATTAAAAAAGCCGGTGGTATCTCTCACGATCCCACCGGCTTTAAAGTTAAAACGCTTTACATAAACCCGACTAACGGTTGTAGCGGAAGTTTTGCAGTTCCTCGAATTCTTGTTCCTGTTGAGCTTCGTTTGTTGGCAGTGAAACGATGTAGTTGCGGTCATGCTCTAACGTAAAACCGTACTCGATTTCAAATGCCGAATCTCCGATCGCACGGGGTGGGACTTTCGTGTCCCATCGCAAGATTCCTTTCGATCGTTCGACTCGGTTATAGGCTTTGTCTTCGCTCAACTCGGTATCCATTGGCAACAAAGTAACTCGCAAATTATCGTTTTCGTTGTTCATCGGGATCCGATCCACAACGCGAATTTCTGTCTCGGCATCTTTGTAGTTCTCAATGATCAGGCGATAGCTAAGTTTGGCTTCGCGATTGCCGCCGTTGATGTCGGTTGACTTTTTCACAAGCTCACGACGTGAACGCAATTGGGAATCGGCTCCAAAGCCAACCACGAACTCCTGCCCGCGCGCGACGGTTGGGATCTCGCCGCGTCCGACAAAACGATCGTCGAGATAGACTGTAATCGGTCCTGAAAGAAAGTCGGTTTTGCTGTTGTTGCTGAGCGTAGCCTCGCGATAAACGAAATTGGCCAAAATCGGAGTGGCCACGTGATAGAACTCGCTTGGCAACTCTGTTTGCATGATTTTGACAAGCTGTTGGTTGTTGCGACTGGGTAGCGTGACGGAAGATTTCAGCTCGTAGTGGAAACAAGGTTGTTGGGTAAGTGCGAGTGAAAAGCTGCGCTCGCCGATTCCACTTTCTTCGATCAGATCAACACAGGAAAATTTGTTAACGGTACCGTTCAGGATCCAGTTGGCATCAATGTTGTCATCCAGCCTGATTGCGTTTTGGGTAGCCGCCTGTTGTTTGGCAAACAGTGCTTTGATGTCACCCGCTTTGCCTGCGAGCAAGACATCTTGTCCAGGTACCTGAACGGTGTAATTCTGTCCTGTTTGTGCAATGGGAGGAGCGATGCGCGAGGCAAGCGAAACACGAAACGGAGCCAAGCCGGGACCGGAGGCGCTTAGCGCTGGGGATGCGGTGGAGAGCGACAGTTTTACGTCTTTCCAATCCTCGCCGCTCATTTGCCGGATCACTCCGTTGTAGGCCAGCTTGGTCAAGTTCTCGTTTTCATTTCCGCGAACGGTATAGGACGGGGACCAACCACAGGAGTTGACGAGATAGTTCAGGCGAATCTTTTTCGCTTTGGCGACGTTTTTCTCGACGTAGATGACCGCTTCGCGATTCGTTTTGTTGGATGAGTTGGTGACTTCGCGGATTTGTCGGTTTACGAGCTCTCTTTGCTCTAGAAGTGATTGGGCCTCGTTTTCCAAGGCGACTTGGTCTTCAAGAATTTTCGTGCGTTGTTCAAAGGAGAACAAAGTCAGTCGCTCCAGGGCTTCTGCATCCAACACGCCTCGGTCAAGATCGGTGTTTGCTGTTTTGGTCGAGAACGTTTCCATCTTGTCGAGGTACTTGGACCGTTTATCCAGTAGCTGGATCTTTTTGCCGACAAGGTCGCTCTGTTGTTCGAGCGTTTTGAGCTTTGTTTGCAGCTCACGGACCTCTTTCCGAGGCGACTCACCCGCCGCGCGGGTTCGAAATTGGACGGCTCGCACTTCGACATCACCATCACCTTCGGCAAACAGGCTGGATGCATCGATGTTTTCTGGCAAGTCGGTTACGACGATTTCTCGAGAGCCCGATTCGCCTTTGAGTGTCATTTCACGAGTTACCATCGCTTGGCTGCGATAAAGCGTGACTTCGACGACTTTGCTCTCAACTTCGGTCTCTTCGGCAGAGAGAAATGGGGCGGCTAGAAAAAGACTCGCACCGAAAACGATGGCCTTAACAATAGTTGTTTTCACAGCTTTACCTTGACGTTAGAAAATGTTTCGAGAAGTTATCTTTGCAGCAAAACCACTGGCAAGCTGCAAAGATTCACATGTTTACTATACGGTCACGGTCCTGCAAGGTTTGTAAACGGTTTGTAAACGTTGGAGAGCTGGCAAAGTGCTATCAACGGTAGGCAGGGCAGGGTGTTGCGGTAGAATGCGGCCATGAAAGTGATCTCTCTTCAATCTGGAAGCAACGGAAACTGTTTTTTTGTAGAAGCTTGTGGGGTTCGTCTGCTGTTTGACGCTGGGATCAGTGGGCGGTGTGCCGAGCAGCGGTTGGAGTTGCATGGTCGTGATATTCGCGACGTGGATGCGTTGTTCATTTCTCATGACCACAGCGATCACATCCGCTCGATGGGTGTTTTTCAACGCAAGTTCGATTTGCCAGTTTACGTGACGCGGGGGACTTTGAATGCGGCTTATCGCACAGGCAAAGTCGGTCCCATGCAACGAGTTCGATTCTTTTCGGCAGGTGATTCGGTCTCGTTTGCAGGCGAGCAGAATTCCCAAGTCACGGTCCATACTGTGCCAACGCCCCATGACAGTGCTGACGGTGTAGCGTTTGTGATCGAAGACGATTCCGGCCATCGTGTCGGGATCTTGACCGATCTCGGGCACGTCTTTGCGGGATTGAGGGAAGTTTTGGAAAGCCTGGACGCGGTGATCATCGAAAGCAATTACGATGACGAAATGTTGGACTACGGACGCTACCCGGCTCATTTGAAACGTCGGATCAAAGGAAGCGGAGGCCACCTCTCCAATCTTGAGGCAGCGAATTTGATCAAAGAGTCAGCCAGCAGCCGATTGAAATGGGCCTGCCTGTGCCACTTGTCCGAGGACAACAACCGACCCGATGTTGCAGTCAAAACGCACAAGGAAATTCTGGGCGACGATTTTCCAGTCTACGTCGCAAGCCGCCACGAGGTCAGCCACGTATTCGAAGTTTGAATGCGTTTAGATTAAGTAGCTCACCGCTCCGAGGACGAATATTTACGCCTCGCTAGGCGTGCTACTTACGTGTACTCTCGGATGCTAATTGCCGAATTGCGCGCGACCACGATATGATCCAACACATCGATTCCCAGCGTCTTGCCGCAATCGGTTAACCGCTCAGTCACCGCGATGTCTTCACGGCTGGGAGTCGGGTCGCCGGAGGGATGGTTGTGAACCAAGATGATAGACGAAGACGCGTCTTTGATAGCGGCTCGGAATACTTCACGAGGATGGACCAAGCTGGCATCCAGTGTTCCGACAGTAATCTGATGCGTGTCGATGATTTGGTTTTTGGTATCCAGGCAGACGATATGGAACTCTTCCTGCTTGGAGTCTTTGGCAAGTCGCGAAAAATGTCGTTGGCAAAATTCGATCGCGTCACCGCTGGAAGAGATCCGAGTTGTAATCTTGTCATCCGAAAGCGCAGCGACACGACGGCCAAGTTCAATCCCCGCCATGATCTGGCAGTACGCTGTTTTCTCAACCGCGACAGTGATCTCTTTTAACTCCGCGCGTCCTGCATCTGGCAGTTCTTCCAGTCGACCGTCAAACGCCTTGGCAACTTTCTCGCCACCCATCACCGCCGATTCGCCGGGACGACCCGATCGAATCAAGATCGCGATCAACTCCGAAGTCCGCAAACGGTCCGCACCTATCGACAACAGACGTTCCCGTGGCCGCTCTTGCTCAGGCGATTCTTTGATTTGAGTACCGAACAACTGTTGGTCGAGCCATTTGTTGACCGGAAAATCTCCTCGCCCCTGGTTCCATCGGTACGATTTTGATTTGGCATCCTCGCGGACCAACCAACCGTGCTTTTCCAGTTCCCGAACGACTTTGGTCACAAAGCCCGGTCGTTCGTTCGCGCATTCTGCTTTGACTTGGTCGATTTCGAATTCGGTTTTAGAAACCGCGCAATCGATCACCGTTTTGTATCGTTGGTAGCGTGAAGGTGCGGATGTTGGAGTTGGCTTTGTCATGCATCTATTTTTGGCGATGCGCGGTAGAGATACAAGCAGTTAGATTCAGCATGGCCTAAATAGCCAACTCCGGCCAGTTTCCCAATACATCTTACGAAGATGGCTTGGCGTTTCCTGACCATTTGGTTGTTGTCGGGAACTCAAATAACGGCTTTCGCAAAAGTCTTGGTAACCAGTGCAAACGCTGCCAAATCGCGCCGGACTCCTTGACGAAATGCTCTTGAATTTCAAACTTTTCAATCGTTTCACAATATTCCCAAACGTGGGGCAGCGAAAACTGGGTGACGGTGGCGATCTTCAATTTGTTTTCGCGGCAAAGTTTTGAAACGTTTTCAATGTGCTGATGCAAGGCGTCGCGCAACAGATTCAGCTTGTCGAGTTCATCGTTTCCCTTTACCAGTTCAAACGCGTCATGCGAAAGGCAGGTCTGATTAGAAAGATACGATCGGATTTCCAGCCAATGTTGATTGAACATCTTTCTGGTTTTGTGAAATCCCAGCCCGACTTCAATCGATCCGTCCGATGACAGAAACGATTCGTGCCAAGAGCCTTTCGGCAACTGATACAGGCCCAGAGACACCATGCCCATCGCTTCCAATTGTTGTTTATGCAGCTGGTGTAAGCCGTCTTTTTGAAATGGCTTTGGACTCGAACAAACTTTTATTTTCGCCATTGGCTTCAAAGCGATTTCCCATGCACTCAACCGCGGCAATACGAAAAGCATGGCAAGGAAGGTGACGCCCAACGTCAAACACAGCCATGGATCGAAAGGCAATTTAACGGCCAGTGTCGAAAGGAAACCAATGAGAATCACCAGACTTGCCGTGATGGTTTTGCAAGCTGCACAAATCAAGCTGCTGGTTTTTGGCGTTGCCAGTTTTGGAAATTGAAAAGAGGTTCCAATCAATTCGTGCGAGTAGGTTGGTGCTTCCAAACGGCGTTGGCCTCGGCCGCTTGGCGATTCATTTGCGGCCGCATCCCATTGTTTCCGATGTGGTCGAATCCGCCACCAAGCGATCACCGGGCGAGAACCTATCCAAAGGGCGCCGAGCGAGATAAAAAGGAAAGCGATGGCACCGAAACTGGCTCCGTTTTTCAGCAGCTCGATGATGGAATACGGCAA
Organism: uncultured Pirellulaceae bacterium; assembly: GCA_964503615.1. Taxonomy (GTDB): domain Bacteria; phylum Planctomycetota; class Planctomycetia; order Pirellulales; family Pirellulaceae; genus CAZDBA01. The sequence continues at coordinate 3,714 of CAZDBA010000071.1, read as the reverse complement.
CAAAACAAGCAGGCCAAATCCCAAATAGAATGCTGTCCCACAGAACGCTGCTGGTGAGACCCGTTTGCCGACGCGGTACTTTAGTTGTGCAGTTCCTAGTCCGGTTCCATTCATTATAAAAGTCTGGACTATGAGTTTGCTGGGTAGGCGGGAAATCGC
>CAZDBA010000071.1:0-3455 GCA_964503615.1 uncultured Pirellulaceae bacterium | reverse complement strand
GCGAGGAAACAATGTGCTTTCGTCCTTGCTTATGGTGTGGGTTGCCCTATCAGACTCGCATCCTGAGTAAAATGGAAAACGGATTGTGATTTTAGCCGCGGTTTGTCAGGAAATCTAAAAACGGGAACGTATCAACGTTATACTGCAGAGATCAATTTCTTTCTTTGGAGTTAGTTGTGGATTTAAGTCTACGAGTTTTGATCGCCATGGTGGTGACTTGTTTTTGGGCTGCCAGTTGCGGCGCACAAGAAGGCGCACCGGAGATTACGTTGGAATCTCGTTACGAGTTGGCCGGTAAGAACAAAGCGGAGCTTGAGAAAGCGATCGAGTCCGCGCCGGAAGACCAACGAGCTGCCGTTGAGTTTTTGATTATGAATATGCCGCGAAACGACTTGCGATCGTTGTCGGCAGAGTTCTTGCTGGACAACGTTCGTGTTGCTTTCGAGGCTCGCGAAACAGCACCTTGGGCAGATCAGATTTCCGAAGAGTTGTTCCTGAACGATATTTTGCCGTATGCCAATGTCGACGAGACGCGTGAGAACTGGCGAGCTGAGCTTCGCGAGATCTGCTTGCCGATCGTTGAAGATTGCAAAACGGCTGGCGAAGCGGCACAGGAGTTGAACAAGCACCTATTCCGTGAGGTTAAAGTCAAATACTCCACCAAGCGGAAAAAGGCCAATCAGTCACCCAGCGAAAGTATCGATACCGGGCTCGCCTCGTGTACGGGGCTTTCCATTCTGTTGACCGATGCCTGTCGCAGCGTGCACGTACCTGCTCGGCTGACCGGTATTCCTCGCTGGACCAACAAGCGAGGCAATCACACGTGGGTCGAGGTCTGGGACGATGCCGATAGCGATTGGCACTTTACTGGGGCTGCCGAATACAACAAAGATGGATTGGACCGAGCCTGGTTTGTACGCGATGCGTCACTGGCCGACGGCACAAAACGACTGAACTCGATTTACGCGATTAGCTTTGGACGAACCGATACCGTTTTTCCAATGGTCTGGTCCCGCAATCGAGACAACGCGGTCTATGCGGTCAATGTAACCGACCGCTACACAGAGTCCGACACACCTGATGCCAAAGTGGATCCTGAAAAAATCCAGGTTCGAATCCGCGTTTGGAACGAGGACTCAACCGAACGATTGGCAAAGAAGGTTTCCGTTGTTAAACCTGCCGCTGATGGTGAGGCACAGCCAGACATGTTGTCCGGTACCAGCCCTTCCAACACGGCTGATATGAACGACATGCTTGAGTTTGCTTTGGACCGCGATACCGTTTACGAGATGCATATCGAAGGTAAAGCAGAAGTCTTTAAATTTGCTACCCAATCAGGAGCCACTCAATTAATTGAGGTCCAGTTGGACGAAGTCGAAGAATCGAGTTCGGAGCCCAAAGTAGATATAAAGGTCGATAAAAAAAGCGCTGATGTTGAGGTAGACGGGAAAAAAACGGTATCGCATACCGCCCAGGAAGATGACAAACCCAAGTACACCAACCGCTTGATCGACGAGACCAGTCCTTATCTGCTTCAGCATGCGCACAATCCAGTTCAATGGTATCCCTGGAACGAGGAAGCTCTGCAGAAAGCCAGAGACGAGAATAAGGTTATTTTTTTGTCGATCGGCTATTCCAGTTGTCACTGGTGTCATGTGATGGAACACGAGTCGTTTCTCGATGAAGAGATCGCGAAATTTATGAACGAAAATTTCGTGTGCATCAAAGTCGATCGAGAGGAACGTCCCGATGTTGACGCGATTTATATGGAAGCGTTGCACGTGGTCAATCGAGTGACCAAATCGGGCAAGGGTGGAGGTTGGCCACTTTCGATGTTTATGCTTCCCGATTCAAAACCGTTTTTTGGTGGGACTTACTTTCCGGCGCGGAAGGGTGACCGTGGGGCGCGATTGGGCTTTATCGAAGTCCTTCAGGGAATTGATGAGGTTTGGAAACAGACTCCAGAAGCGCTGACCCGCGATGCAGAAGTGATTACCAAGCTGACTCGTGAAAGTCTCTACAATCCGAAAACCGAAACGGCGAGTGTGATCGATTCGACTTGGGGCAGTGTTGCCCTCTCCGAGTTGAACGACGTATTCGATCCGGAGTGGGGCGGCTTTCGCTTTAACCCAACTAACGATCAACTTCCAAAATTCCCGGAAGAATCAAAGCTGTTGTGGTTGGTTGATGTTGTTCGCCGCAACCCTGAAAACGATTCGGCACGCCAAATGATGATCCGCACCGGAGACCGCATGATGATGGGAGGGATTCATGACCACGTCGGCGGTGGTTTTCATCGTTATAGTGTCGATCGCTACTGGCGAATCCCTCACTATGAAAAGATGCTTTACAACAATGGGCAACTTACCAGTTTCTATTCCGAGCTCTTCGGTCTGACCGGCAACGTGGCCTACAAACGGGTTGTGCACGATATGTTGGACTTTGTCGAGCGGGAGATGTTGGCTGCCGATGGTGGATATTACGCGGCGCTGGACGCCGATAGCGAAGGCGAAGAAGGCAAGTTTTATGTCTGGGACCGTGCCGAAATTCAGGAGCTGTTGAGCGACTCGGAGTACGAGCTGTACGCAGCTGTGTTTGGCATCAACGGTCCACCTAACTTTGAAGGCAAACACTACACACCGGTTCTCAGCCAGAACTGGCAACAAGTCGCCCAGGCGCAGGGGATGACTCTGGAGGCGCTGTGGGAAAAGCTAAAACCGATCAACCAGAAACTATTTGACCTGCGAGCGAAACGAGTTCGTCCCGGCACCGATTCAAAAGTCTTGACCAGCTGGAACGGTTTGATGATTCGCGGGCTTGCTGATGCAGGGCGTTTGTTAGACGAGCCAAAGTATACCAAGCGTGCGGAGGCCGCTGCCGATTTTGTGCTCGGTCGTTTGGTGCAGGAAGATGGCAAACTCTGGAGGACTTATACCGCGGGCGAGGCAAAGCTGAACGGCTATCTGGATGACTATGCGTTTTTGATCGACGGTTTGCTGGCGCTTCACAAAGCGACCGACGATGAGCGATGGCTGACACAGGCCGATAAGATTCAGAAAAAGCAAAACGAGTTGTTTCTGGACAAGGAACGAGGCGGTTACTTTTTTACTTCCCACGATCATCAGGAATTACTGGCTCGCACCAAAGACCCAGTGGACGGTGCGATCCCCAGCGGCAATGGAGTTTCCGCTTCGAATCTGATTTACCTCGCGCGGGAATTGGACAATCCTGAGTACAAACAGATTGCCAAAGGAGTGGCTTGCAGTACCAGCCTCCTGCTGGATCGCGTTCCCTTCGCAACGGCAAGATTGCTGGAGTCGTTGCCGGAACTTGGTGAGTGAGCTCCCGGTTTTTTACTCTGCGTGGCTACGGACGACGACGGTTCCATCTGGGTCGAATTCAACGATCAACACATTGGGGCTGCAACACACGGGACAATCTTCGACGTAGTGTTG
>CAZDBA010000070.1:0-24401 GCA_964503615.1 uncultured Pirellulaceae bacterium | reverse complement strand
CGACAGGGCGCTAGCCGTCGGTTTAGCTGTCCTAACGCAACCGGCGGCTAGCGCCTCGCCGCTTAGTGGATTGAGCAGCGTTGAGCTTAAGCCCGCCCGTTTTGCTTTTAGGCGAAATGCAGCTTAGACACGGCAGAGAACGGGCACAGCAACGAACGTGAAGACCAGCAAACAATTAGTCAAAGATGGTGGCAACAACGCCAATGGCCATGATTGTCAGAAAAGCTATCACCAGGATCCAGACGATTATCGAAGTCTTGTACCGGACATGGGGGGTAGCTGCGATCACCTCCTTGTAGTGATCAGAAAAAACAACATTGCCTTTTTCCGACCACATCAAATACAGGATGTATGCCGAAATCAAAGTTCCCAATGGAATTGCCAACAAACCAATCGCCGCGAAAATTGTAGTTCCAATTCGCCCAACACGGTTCAGCTTGCGAAGCCCCCAGCCGATCCATAACTGCAACGCGCCCAAGACCAGATAAAAAGCCGAGACGAGGGCTGTAAATGAAAAATCACCTATCCGCCCAGATCCTAGATGACTTATCACTCCAATAACTATTAACCAGACAATTATTGCTCCGATGTAAAAGAGCAAGCCCACTGATTTTACAGATGCTTCATGGTTAATGTGGGCTTTACGAAACGTTTCATCGTCCGAGCTCGCGGCTTGAGCGATCGGGTCGTAATATTCAGGTGCTGCGTAGGGATTCTGCGTAAATTCTTCGTCGGTAAATTTCACGGTAATCTCGCTCGTTTGGTGAGTTGGTAGGCGAAATGCTGACAGCGCTAACGCCCGAATTCAAACTCAAGTAGGGCTCTCTTTTTATTTGAACTTGGCACAGGCTTCGACCGCCAGTTCATCACAGCGTTCGTTTTCAGGATGCCCGCTATGCCCTTTGACCCGCGTGTATCGGATTTCACGATGGCGTTCGACTTGCTCATCCAGCAATCGCCAAAGTTGTTCGTTCTTGACTGGAACCAAAGTGCCTTTTTCGCGCCGCATCCAACCATTGGCCTTCCAGCGAATCATCCATTCGGTCATCCCCTTTCCAACGTAGACACTGTCAGTAAAGATCTCAACGCGACAAGGTCGTTTGAGCGCTGTTAGCCCTTCTACAACCGCTTGCAATTCCATTCGGTTGTTGGTTGATTCAGCGCTGCCACCGGAACACTCCGATTCCTTACCCGTTGGAACGTGCCGCAAGATATAAGCCCAGCCGCCGGGCCCAGGGTTTCCGCTACAGGCTCCGTCGGTGAATAAGTTGACTTCGAATACTTGGCCAGGCATAGATTGCAAAAGCAGGTTTGAAAACAGATAAAGGGCGTCGAGGAAGGCAATCAATTTACATTTCGATTCCTGATTGCAAAACCCGCTGGCAAGCAAACCGCTGGAACTTTCATGTTAGACAACCGACAACATGGCTCCCGGACTGTCGAGAACTTACCTAGGCTACTTGGTCCGGCGAAAAAAGATGCTTTTGTTCTTAGCCGTTGAGACGAGCGTGGCTGGTGTTAAGCGGTATTTCTTGTTGATTTTTAGAGATTGTTGGCTTTCCTTACTCTTGCAAATCTCCTTAGAGATTATTCTAGAGGAAGCTGACTATTATTAAATTATCGGCCTCTACACCAGCCTCTATACTCATCCCTCTAATTACCCCAACTCCATGTCTCAGATTATTACGTTTCCGGGCTCTTACGGGGAAGCCAAACAAACCGACTCGATTTCAACGGACCGTTGGCCGGTTCCTGTAATCGGAGGGTTTGTGATTACGTTCCTGATGGTGTTCTTGAACTCTGCGAACTTTGAAGGTGCTTCGGCTGAGAGCTTTGAGTTCAAGTTTCAGATTTTTCTTCGATTGGCGGTTTGCGGCTTGGCAGGACTCTATGGTCTGTACTATATCGGTTCGGCGTTGAATCGCTTTAGGGAGTTCCCTACGGTGTTCCTCGCGATGTACGGTATCATCGTTTTGCTGACATTGCCCGTTGCTATCAATTTCAAATATGCAGGGGTAGGAGCCGTTTGCCTTTGGACTTTGTTTCTGTTTTTACCCGCTGCTCTGGATCGGATGACCAATGACCAGTTCATAATGGCGATGACCTGTGGAACCTGCGCGTATGTTATTGGATCGTGGGTTGTGTTTTTACTTTTTCCCGATATTGGGGTTTGGAAAGAGTTCACATCGAATGATGAATACATCGAACGGATGGGTGGTTTGGGCCACCCAAATAACCTGGGTGTTAACGTAGCGGCCTCGATGTTGCTGATGCTGATCCTGTTTCGGCGAAACAAAATTCAATGGTTTGTTGTGTTGGGTTGGGCGAGTGTCTGGTTGTTGACCAGCTACTTTTGCCTGAGTCGTACTTCGTTTGCTCTCACGTTGCTCGGAGCACTGATCATCAACCGTGACATTTTATTGCGTTGGGATTTCGTAAAACTAATGGTGTGCGCAAGCGTAGTGGGCTTGATGGGGCTTACCTATTTGGCCGGAACTGGGCAGCTCCAGAAGCGAATCGAAAATACGTTTTCCTCAGCATCCAAATCAGGAGATGCAGAAGAGCTAACCAGTTTCACCGGTCGAAGCGATATTTGGGAGTACGGAAAAAGCGAGATCGCCGAGGCTCCGTTTACCGGGTATGGGTACGGTTGCCAACGTTTCGTGATGAAGGAATATCATTACCATTGCCACAACACGGTACTGAATGCTTGTATGGGAAGCGGGATTTTTGCGGGCTTTGCTATCCTGGCTCTGATCCTCTACATCGCTTATCAGTTTGCCTTCGGGCAGGAGATGTTCGTGTTAGCTTTCGCGCCGATGTTTGTCCTGGGTGGCTTAATCGAGAGTATGATCTTTTCGCCTGCTCCGTCGTTCGAAATGGTTACGTTTTTTGCGTTGGTCCTGTGGCGTAGCGATTCTCGTAAGCCCAATCAAAGCAAAGAACCTCAGCCAAGCAAAGAACATCGCCCCGTCTCTGCCTAATATGGGCTCGCCATCATGAAATCGTGTCAATCGTGTGATTGGACAACAGTTTTTTCATGAACGAAAAACGCTATCTCTCCCGCTGGAGGTCGCTAACCAGCCGTTCGATGTATCCTTGCCCCCGTTTCTTTTTCGATCTCGGCTCTTTGGGCAGTTCGTCAAGTTTTGCGTATAGGGGTTTTGCTTTTCCTTCCAGGCGGTCGATTGCGTTCAGCGCCCAAACCGCAGCGTAGTAATCGGTTTCATACGATTGCGCGATTTCAAGCAAAACAGGGAGCGATTTTTCCAGATCTTGCTGATCACCATACTGTGCCAAAGTTTCGGCGCTGTTGACTCGCACGGTTGCAATCTCACTTGTCATCAGTTCGTAGATCGCTGGCTTGTTGGACGCAACGGCTTGGGCGCCTCGCATCAGGATTCCAACTGATGCCCAGTGGACGGTGGCGGGCTTGTCTTTTTCGGTCGCCATCTGGAAAATTTCCTGCAGCGGAGTTTCCGGGTGTGATGCCCGGTTGGCAGCATTTCCGACTTCTCCAAACTGGGGAGTTCGTATAGCGTCAAAAGCGGAGGTGTCGGCCAGTTTTGCAATCATCGGTTCCGGGATCAGTTCTGCATCGCCAAACCGCTCGACCGCTGCAATCTGTTCGGCTCGCAAACGCTCGATCGCCGCAATCGTCTGGGCGTCGTTGTTTGCTTGCAGGCATAGGTTCTTTGTTTCATGTGGATCGGCTTCCAAATCGTACAGTTCCTCAAAATGTTTTGGCCGCCAAAAGGCAGATTGGACAGCGTTCAGCTCGTTTGCCGTAAACATTTTGTTCCATACTGCGGTCGTCGCCGTTTTCTGTTGGTAGTTTAAATACTGACCGTGTGGTAGATGCGGCATGTAGTTTCGAATGTAAACATACCGCCCATCAGTGATAGAACGCGAGCAATCGATCCGCTCGTCCATTCGACTTCGAAATCCAAACAGATACTCGGGCGCCTTGGTTTGGTGCGTTCCCATAAACGCGTTGCCTTGCATCTCTTGGGGCGGTTCGACTCCTGCCAGGCTCAACATCGTAGGAGCAAGGTCAACAAAACCAACCAGTCGCTCCGATTGCTTCCCACTCGCATACTCGTTGGGTGCCAAGTGTTTCAGTTGTTCAGGAACATAAACGATCATCGGCACGCGCATACCGGAATCACCTGCGAACCGTTTGTGCCGTGGCATCCCACTCCCATGATCTCCAAAGAAAAAGACGATCGTGTTGTCGGCGTTTCCGCTTTCCTCTAACGCTGTTAGTTCCTGACCGACCCACTCATCCAATCGGGCGATATTGTCGTAGTAACGAGCCCAGTCTTTTCGGACAACAAGTGAGTCCGGATAGTAAGGTGCAAGCTCAATCGACGCCGGGTCGGTTTTTAGCGCGTGCTGTTTCGATCGAATTTTGCTTTCATGCGTGCAGTTTTGATTCATCACGGCAAAGAACGCTTGTTGGGCATTGGGTCTTTGATCGTAGTGCGCCGCCTGACTGGAAAGGTCCCAGACTTGTCCCGGTTTGTTTGTGTTGTAATCTTCTTTAGATTTATTGGTGCAAAAGTAACCCGCCTCTCTGAGGTATTGGGGAAACATGCGAAGATCGGAATCGAGAGGAATCTGGCTGCGCATATTCCCCGCACTCATTGAGGAAGCATACAGGCCCGTAATGATCGTCGTTCTCGCGGGAGCGCAAACGGGATAGTTGCTCCAAGCGTTTTGGTAGCTCATTCCTTTCGCCGCCAACGCATCCAGATTCGGCGTACGCGCAACTGCGTCGCCATAACAACCCAGATGAGGTCCGATATCTTCAGCAGTCAACCACAAAACGTTGGGCCGGGCAGCCGCTTCTGTTCGTTTGTCTGGATCCGTTTGAGCGATCGAAACGGCCGAACAAAAAAAGATCAGGATGAAAGCCAACTGGCTCACATTAGAAATACAGAATTCGTTAGCGGAGCCAGTTAGTAATTTCCAGAATGATTTCATGGGCTTTTGTCCGGTTGATTTTAAAGTCGCTTCTCGAAGCCCGATTTTACTCGAAAATTGGTTGCTCTCGAAGCAAACTTTCAAGTTTCAAAGCAGCCAAAGGTGTCCAATCGCCGTATCAACCGAAATCAGGCGAACCTAACGAGCGCGAGCAGCGTCAAAAGAGTTCACGCACTTCCAGATTTCCCCTTTTCGTTTTCGGTTTCTCAGATGGAGCGACTCTGCTAGAATCCGTACCCAACAAACGCCCCCATAGCTCAACTGGATAGAGCATCTGCCTTCTAAGCAGAGGGTTGCAGGTTCGAGTCCTGCTGGGGGTACTGAATAACGTAGCCGATGTCGCCAGACTTCGGGCGAACTGCCGGCACACCTGAACGCTGGCGAGTCCAGTTACATTTTTGAGAGCTAGTTCGGGTCGGCTATGATGCCGAATTAGAAATCCAGCCATTGAGCAGTTATGCGTGTAAAAGCGCGCAGAAGAAGGTGCAAACAGCACTTTGATTGAGTTTGCTCGGAAATTTTCATGCCAAATTCGTCAGGTGCAGAACCTTCGATCTGCAAACTGATTAACTCGATTGAGTTCCAACTTGAATTTTTCGAAATAAGAAGAATTACTGGTAGACTGGTCGCAATTCAAATTCCTTGCGCGTGAATGAAAATTAGGACATCTGAATGTCCTTTGACGTCTTCAATTCAATGAACACCAGTCAGCAAAACGCATCTCAGCCATTGCCAAATCAGTTGGCTATGGACCAGGTGCCGTTTGCTATTATAAGGCCTGCGCATGATGGCTTGATAACCCATGTCAAAAAATTTCATCAACAGGTGTTCACGCTTTTTAAGCGTCTGTATCATCGAGAGGAGTGGTCAGTGGACTGGCATCGGTTTGGCTATTTTCCAACGGGTTGCCGAGCGACATGGTGGCGATATCACCATTGAAGACAATCGAGACTGAAACAGATTGAATCGTAAATTTTTTGAGCGGCGACAACATTGTCGACCAGTCAACGGCCAGTAGTTCGAACGATTGAACTTACTTAGGAAAAGTGATGAACACGCGCAATCGACTTCGGACAGAAACCAAAGCTATCCATGAAACGCTTGATGGAATTGTCGGCTCGCTGGAGCCTTTTTCATCGGCGCATCGATATCGAATTTATCTTTCTGCAATGGATCAGCTCTACGATATCTACGCAAAGGATATTGATGGTGCCGCCGAAGCTGCGGGGATCCCTTGTTCAGTTCAATGCTTGAGATCGGCGATCCGATTCGATGTCGATGGCAATCTTCTGAAGTCCGCTCCCGTTGAACGGAGTGCGTTGGCAAACAACGACTTGCAAATCAACTCACGCAAGTGGGCGGTTGGGTACGTGATGGAAGGCTCGGCGATGGGAGCTCGATACATGTCGAAAATGGCAAAAGAGTTGGTTGAAAAATCGGACGAGAGAATTGGGAACACTTATTTGGACAAACTTGCGGCGGACTCTTATGAACGCTGGCCGACCTTTGTAGAGAGGCTCAATGAAGCCCAGTGTGACGATGAATTTGCTGTAGTTGCCGCAGGCTCTGTGTTTGAAACAGCAGTGACGATTTTCAATGGTTTAATTAAAGAGTTAGTTAATAAGTCCAGTAGCGGTTATGCTTAGTTCTCTCCCCCTCACAATTTTTTTCTTGCGACAATATTAGTATTAGCCATGAAACCAGAGGAAAAGCTCGCACTTTCCAATTGCGATCGAGAGCCAGTTCATATTCCAGGGCGGATTCAGTCTTTTGGTTCGTTGATCGGATTTGATCTTCAGACGAACGAGCTACGCTACTTTAGCGACAATCTAAAGTCTCAATTTCCTGACTTGCCAGAATTCTCACTCGGCGATTCTTTTGAAGATCTATTTGCTAATCGAGAAATCACAAATGCGATTCGTGGTGGATTAGGGCTTCCGTCGATTGGAACGCAACGCGACCGGATTGGGGTATTTGAAATTGGAGCGACCCAGGCGGATATCTCGCTTTTCACCGCTAACGGTAACGGCATTGTGGAACTTGAGCCCTACAGCTCATCTCAATCCGGTAAGCAGGCACCTGTTGCAGTCGTGAAGTCGATGATCTCGGCCTTGAAAACAGGCAGCGGTGTCGAAGCACTATTGGATAGTGCTGTGAAAGCTCTTCGCAAACTGACTGGATTCGATAGGGTGATGGGTTATCAATTTCTGCAAAACGGAGATGGTGAAATTACTGTGGAGGCAAAAGGAAATGGAATTGAGCCATTTCTGGGACTTCGCTATCCGGCCTCGGATATTCCACAACAGGTTCGAGCACTTATGTTGCGGTCGGAGTTTCGTTTAATCGAAACGATTGATGACCCCCACACAATGATCGTGTCTGCAGCTGGCTCTCCGCCCCTGGATTTGACTCTTTCTCAGTTACGTGGAGTCTCGCCGATTCATGTTGAGTATCTTCAGAACATGGGCGTTGTCGCAACGATGAATACTTCGATTGTCGTTCGAGGCGAATTGTGGGGGCTGTTTGCATTTCACCATTACCGGCGCAAGCGTGTTGCTCCGGAATCGCGATCTATTTGTGAGTTATTCAGTCAGTTGATTTCGATGCAAATTCAACAGGAAATTGAAAAAGCAACTTTCGATCGTCGGTCGCGAGCGCAATCTTCAATGATGCAATTGGAATCGGATTCACATTCAGTGGAAGAGGTTTTCACGCTTACCGCTTCGGAGTTAATGGAAATCGTCAAATGTTCTGGAATCGCTTTGGTTGACGGGATATCAATCACCACCGCTGGCCAAACCCCACCGGATGATTCGATCAAAAACATAATTGACTTGATGACTGTCGAGTTTGTCGCTTTGAACGAACTGTCTGCAACTGCGATACCGAACCCCGAATCACTTGGCGTCACAGCCGGAGCACTGGCGATCAGGCTTGCCGAAGACGCAAATGTCATCTTCTTCAGAAACGAAATTGAAAAAGAGATTCGCTGGGCTGGCGAGACGGAAAAAAATATCACTTATGGCCCCAATGGGCCTCGATTGACACCGCGAGGTTCATTTGCCGAGTACCTTGAGTCTGTTTCGGGATGTTGTGAACCATGGAGCAATGACGACGTTTCAGCAGCGCACGAGATTAGTGCGAAGTTGCAGAAGCTACTGCATTCGGCCTCTGGAAAACTCAGTCAGCATCTTGAAAAGCAGAAACGATACCAGAATTTGCTGATTGCAGAATTGAACCACAGAGTTCAAAATACACTTGCGCTGGTGCGTTCGATCGCCCGACAAACTATGGATTCGACTGATTCGTTGGATCAATACATCGAAGCGCTTGAACAGCGAATTAGTGCGCTTTCAAAAGTTCATGACTTAATCGGTGGCAGCGGATTGCAATGGGCGCGTTTTGAGGATCTTGTTGCTGTTGAGCTCAAGCCTTTTATCGATGCCAAGGCGTCCATCGAACTCAACGGTCCCACGATTGCGATCCGAGCTGATATCGCCCCAATCGTTTCTCTCCTGTTTCATGAAATGATATCCAATGCGGTTAAGCATGGAGCCCTCTCAGGCAAAGGAAAGTCGTTGAAGGTGACTTGGCAAGAACGTGAGGGAGGTGTCGCGATTGATTGGGTTGAGGAACTGGATCAGGAGATAAACGAACCGGAGCGACAAGGGTTTGGCTTTGCTCTCATTAAGCGCGCTATTCCTTATGAGTGTAAAGGAAAGTCGGAGATTCATTTTCGCGGCAAGCAGTTCGTGATCAACTTTTGGTTGCCACCTGCAACGGTCCAACGACTTTCTAATGCCCAGGAAAACCTGCCTGCGAAAACAAAGCACAACTCTGAATCAGATTTGCTAGGGAATCTGGGCGATGTATTTCCGTCGGTTCTGATTGTCGAAGACAATATGGTGCTGGCGATGGAAATGGAAAGGTTGCTGATCGAGAGTGGAGCCGAGATCGTAAATGCCTATCCTGACACGAATCTGGCGATGATTGAGCTAGATCAGAAGACGTATGATGCTGCGATTTTGGATATCAACTTGGGCTCCGAGACAAACTTCGACCTTGCGATCAAGCTGCACAAAAAGGGTACGCCTGTCGTATTCATGAGCGGATATGATTCAAAATATGAGATGCCCGAACAGTTGATTAGGGCACCTCGATTAACCAAGCCCGTTAATCGCACCGAACTGATCCACGCGCTTGAAACTGCACGCGAAACGGTTGAGGAATGAAAAAAGTCCTGATCGTTGAAGCCAATCAGCAACTGGCATCGCATTGGACTGCGTTGCTTGAGCGTGAAGGTTTGCAAGTCATTCACGAGGTCTCAACACCAGCAGCCTTGGATTGTTTGGCTGCAAGTCAGGTTGACTTGGTTATCTCGGACATGGTCATACCCGACGCGTCAGGCATACCGTCTCCCAATGGTGGCTTGCTTATCTTGGCGTTTATTGCACTCAATATTGACAACCCACCCAAGGTCTTGGCCGTGAGTGGCCTCGACACCGAATCGTCTTTTTTCGCTACGTTTAAGTTGCTTGACCAAGGGAAAGTATTGCTCAAGCCGGTCGCTGACGAAACGTTGCTTGAAAGGACACGGGCATTGCTTGCCGAACGCGAACAGGAGATGGCTCAGTTGACCGCAGCCAAGCGATTTCAGCGTGAGCTTTTGCAGAACAAGTTCGCGACCGACCATGCTTCGCACGGCGTTTTTTGGCTTGGAAAAGACTCGTCGATTCTTTACGCAAACTTGGCGTCGGAAAAAATGTTGGGATACTCCAATCAAGAACTTTGTCAAATGTCAGTTTCTGATATCAACGTCGAATTCCCAATAACGAATTGGGAAACGGTCTGGCGAAAGTGGAGCCAGCCTGGTTCTCATTGCGTTGAAACAGTTCACAAGCGTTGTGATGGTTCGACTTACGAATGTGAAGTTACGTTCTCATATTTGAGTTTCGAGAATGAAGAGTTTTTGCTCGCTTCGTTTCAAGATATTACCGAACGTTTGGTCGAACAAAAGAGACTTCTCGAATATGCGGAGCAGCAGAAAAAGCACTCCGAAGAACTTGTATCGATTAACGCTCAACTCGCACGAAGCAATCAAGACCTTGGCCAGTTCGCTCATGTCGCTTCGCATGACTTGCAGGAGCCGCTTCGGGCGATCAGTGGCTTTTTGCAGCTGCTAAAAGAACGTTATCACAATCAACTGGATGACAAAGCGAACGGGTATATCGATAAGTCAGTCGATGGTGTGACCCGAATGAAACAGCTAATCAATGACCTGCTTCACTACTCAAAGGTCACCCGAGACGAATCAGATTTTGTTCGCGTGGAGCTAGCGAAGTGTGTTGAGCTTGCGTGTGTAAAACTTGACCAGTTAGTTCTTGATTCCGGTGCTAAAATTGAAATTGGCGAGCTGCCTTTAATAGACGGAATCGAGTCACTGTTAGTTCAAATGTTCCAGAACTTAATTGAGAATGCAATCAAGTATCGCGACGAGGAACCACCTCACATAAGAGTTTTTTCGGAACAGGACTCCTCTGGCTTTTTAGTTCACGTCCAGGACAACGGCATTGGGATCGCGCCGGAGTATCAGGAGCAAATCTTTGCTTTGTTTAAACGATTGCACCACCGGGAAGAGCATTCAGGGACAGGGATCGGATTGACGATCTGCCAAAGGGTTGCTGAGCGACACGGCGGAACTATTTCAGTAAAATCATCGGAGGGAAGTGGGAGTTGCTTCACGCTCCGGTTTCCAGACCTTTCTGGATGCTTGCTAAGCTAACCAGGTTAGGCTGATAACGCCCCCGTTGAATCCGCGTTTTACTGTCAAAATTAAATAGATCGCTAGAGAATCAAACGCCTACTACTTAATTTTTACGGTAAAAAGTGTTAGAAAATAGACTCCAATGCATTTGCGAAGGATCTCTTTGCTATTGGCCAATTGTCCTGCGGGGGACATCTTCCCTATCAAAAATGGCCGACCATGAGCAACGCCGAGAAGACAATCGACATTCTGCTTGTCGAAGACAGTGAAACTGATGCCGAGCTCACACTCGAAGCGCTCAAACAAGGCAAACTTCAGAACACAGTACATCACGTCAAAGACGGCGTCGAGGCGCTGAAGTATTTGCGGGGCGAAGGCGAGTATTCTGAAATGCTTCGTCCTGATTTGATTCTGCTGGACTTGAACATGCCCAAGCTCGATGGCCGGGAAGTATTGAGACGAATCAGGGATGACAAAGAACTCAATGTGATTCCCGTCGTTGTGCTAACCACGTCCAGCAGTGACAAGGACATCCTGGAATCGTATGGCCTGTCGGCCAACAGTTACATTGTCAAACCTGTTGACCTCCAAAGCTTTTTTGAAGTGATCAAGGAGATCAACAATTTTTGGTTGCGCGTCGTTGCGCTTCCACCTAAATAATAGCCGTATCTGGTATGTCTGGCTTTTCTTATTGAGCGATCAACTTACACCACTAACAAGACGTTTCGGAGAGACGATTGACTACGCAGACCCCTTCTTTGGTTGTTGGAATTGGTGCTTCGGCCGGTGGTCTGAAGCCCATTGAAGAGTTTTTCGACAACATGCCTGTCGACAGTGGCATGTCATTTGTTGTGGTACAGCACTTGTCGCCGGACTTTAAAAGTTTGATGGACGAGTTGTTGGCCCGACATACAAAAATGGCGATTCACAAGGTGAGTGACGGCGTCAAAATCGAACCCGACTCGATCTACCTGATCCCTCCCAAGAAAAGTATGAAGATGTCCGAGGGGCGGTTACTGCTGACCGACAAGGACAAGGCACCTGGTTTGAGTCTGCCGATTGACATTTTTTTCCGCTCACTTGCCGAAGACGCCGGTGAGCGTGCTGTGGCAATCGTTCTGTCGGGAACCGGCAGCGATGGTTCGCGAGGCGTAAAAGACGTTCGCGAATCTGGTGGTCTGGTTCTGGTCCAATCGCTCGAAACAGTTGCATTTGATGGAATGCCCAGGGCTGCGATTAGCTCAGGCGTCGTTGACCTGATCTGCAGTCCTGAAGAAATGCCCGAGCGGCTCATTGAGTACTGCAGTAATCCTGACCGCAAGGCGCTACAGCAGGTTGAATTTCAACACGGAATCCCGGAAGCTAAGTCGCGAGAGACTGCAATCTTTCGCATTTTTCGGATGTATCGACAACAACACAATCTCGACTTTTCGCTTTACAAACCAGCCACCATCAATCGGCGAATCGAACGCCGAATGCAATTGTGCGCAATGAGCGATATTGATCAGTACGTCGACCGGTTGGAAAATGATGAAGAAGAAGCCAGCATTCTTTACCGGGATCTGCTTGTCGAAGTGACACATTTTTTCCGAGACGCTGAAGCATTTCAGCGGATGCGTGAGACGATTATTCCAGACTTGATCAGTCGCAGCGAGCCTGATGCTGAGATTCGTGTTTGGGTTTGTGGTTGTGCAACTGGCGAAGAAGCCTATTCGATGGCGATTCTTCTGGCAGAAGCGATTCGCAAGGCCGGCAGCAAGCAGTCGTACAAAGTTTTCGCAACTGATGTTCATCGCAAGTCGCTGGAGATCGCCAGCGCAGGGTTTTATCCGCTGCATGCGCTCGATAGTGTGCCACAAGACTTACAGTCCTACTTTGTGAAAAACAGTGGCATCTGCAACGTCACCCGCGAGATTCGGCAAAGCGTTATCTTTGCCGCCAACGACCTGACAAGAGATCCTCCGTTTACCCGAATCGATTTGATCACTTGCCGAAACGTGTTGATCTATCTGAAACCCAAGATTCAAAAACGCGTACTTTCGATGTTCCATTTTGGTTTGCGTGTCAAAGGGATTTTGTTCCTGGGGCCAAGTGAAACCGTGGGCGAGTTGGCCAACGAATTTGAACGTGTCGATCAACACTGGCGAATTTACAGTAAGCGCCGTGATGTCCGTCTGCCCGAATCTTCACGAATGCCTTTAGCGCCTGTTTTAGGTGCGGTTGTTCACGCCCATAGCTTTAACAATCGAACCCAGGTTTGGTTGTCGTCTGCTTATGAGGACTTGCTGGCCAAGCATGTGCCACCGAGTTTGCTTGTCGATGAATTTAACGAGTTGGTCCATTGCTTTGGTTCTGCGCGCAAGTTGCTTACGCCTCCAGAAGGAAAACCGTGCAATGATGTTTTAAAAATGCTTGAGAAGGATTTAAGCGTCGCCGTTAGTTCGGCCCTGAATCGTGCCAAACATGAGGGGATTCCGGTAACTTACAAAGGCATTCGTGTTTTGATTTCGAATTCCGATCAGCGTTTGTATCGGGTAACGGTCGAGCCTTACAAGAAAACCGACCGGTCGTTGTATTTGATTTCGCTTGAAGAGACCGACAAGGTCCAAAAGGCTGAGCAGGTTGTCGAGGATTTTATCAGTGGAGATAGCGGCAATCATCGAATTGGCCAGCTTGAACGCGAATTGAGTTACACTCGCGAGACGTTGCAAGCGACGGTCGAAGAGTTGGAGTCAAGCAACGAAGAGTTGCAAGCGACTAACGAAGAATTGATCGCTTCCAATGAAGAACTTCAATCGACCAACGAAGAACTTCACAGCGTCAACGAAGAGTTGTACACCGTCAATACCGAGCATAAAGACAAGATTGAAGAGTTGACGGTGTTGAGTAGTGACATGGATAACTTGTTGCGAAACACAGAAATCGGCACGATCTTTCTCGATCGAGATTTCACGATTCGCATGTTCACCCCGTCGATCACCGCTGGCTTCAACTTACTCGAACAGGATATCGGTCGTCCGATTAGCCACATTGCTTACAAGCTGGATAACTCGAACTTGCTGGCCGATGCAGCGAAGGTGCTTGAAACAGGCGACCCAATGGAAATGGAGGTTCGGGGCAAAGACGGGCTGACTTACTTGCAGCGGATTCAGCCTTATCGCACTGTGGGGCAAATCGAAGGAATCGTGCTTACTCTCACAGACATTTCAGCGATCAAAGAAGCAGAGATGGCACGAACAACGATGCAGTCCTTGAATGAAATCAGCCAGGAGCTGCCCGATTTCGCTTATGCGGTGTCGCACGATCTTCAGGCGCCACTGCGTCACATCAGTCAGTATACCCAGATTCTTGAAACCGCATTGGAGTCTGGTAAGAATGACGAAATCGTAAAAGCATCGCGCGTGATTCGCAATAGTTCATCGTCCCTGCGGTCAATGCTAGATGGACTGCTGGCTTATTCAAGAATCAACACGCTTGGAAAGCCTCTGCAGAAAGTCAATTTGTCTGTTCCGCTGGGAGGAGCGATTCGCGAGTTGCAATCGGCAATCGATGTGATCGCCGCCGAGATTGAGATCCAGAAAGACTTGCCAGAAGTTCTGGCCGATGCTGGTCAGTTAAAAGTCCTTTTCTTCCACTTAATCGACAATGCTCTGAAGTATCGATCGGAACGGGATCCGCGAATTGAGATTGGCTGTGACTTCGTCGATGGTCAGGTTCAAGTCTCGGTTTTGGATAACGGTATTGGTGTCGAACCCCACCATGCCGACAATATTTTCACGATCTTTAATCGCAGTCAGATGGCTGAGAACGTCCCAGGCGCTGGTGTCGGCTTGGCGATTTGCCGACGGATCGCTTTACGTCATCATGGCCGAATCTGGCATGAGAACACTGGCCCCAATAGTGGTTCAACTTTCCGTTTTACGCTTCTGGTTCCTGCTGCCCATGAAACCTCTGCTCCACATGCGCGCCCCAAAGCGCGTCAACTTTCCCTTTAGATTGGATATCTAATCATGTCGACCACACCTAAATACGAAAGCAATCGGCCTAAGCGACTTTCCGATCAGGTTTCCAAATCGGATGACTTGGCCCTTCGTTTTGTGGTTGGAATCGGCGCATCGGCAGGGGGACTGCAGTCCATTGAACGACTTCTAAGATCCATGGAGCCGGTGCCGACTGAGAGCGCTATTGTTATCGTGCAGCATATGTCTCCTGACGTAGAAAGCAGCATGGAAGAGATCTTGAAACGATTCACAGACTTGGGCGTGATCTCAGTGCAGGAAGGAATGAAGCTTGAGCCGAATGCGATTTTCCTAATCCCGCCGGCTAAGGAAATTCGACTGGTTGGCCAGACATTTACGTTAACAGACCTGGATCGCGATCAAATCGCGCGACCGATCGACACGTTCTTTCAATCACTTGCCGAAAGTTATGGCCAACAGGCCATCGGTATGGTTCTCTCTGGGACCGGTAGCGATGGTGCCGATGGAATTGAGGCGATTCATCGGCATGGTGGATACACGATTGTTGAATCACTGGAGACAGCTCAATTTGACGGGATGCCAAAAAACGCAATCGGCAAAGGTTGTATTGACCAAGTGCTTTCACCCGAAGAAATCGGACAATGCCTCTCCAAATTTAGTGATCCCGAAAATGACTTCGCAGTGGCGCTCAAGGCACTTGATCAAGAAGAGCTGTCGGGGATCAATCTGATTTTTTCGCTGTTGGCAGAGCGG
Source organism: uncultured Pirellulaceae bacterium (assembly GCA_964503615.1). Lineage (GTDB taxonomy): Bacteria > Planctomycetota > Planctomycetia > Pirellulales > Pirellulaceae > CAZDBA01. The sequence goes on along the minus strand of CAZDBA010000070.1, from coordinate 8,918 downwards.
CACGAGAATGATTTCTCCTGTTACAAACCCGAAACGGTGGCCCGGCGAATCGAGCGGCGTCAGAAAATGAACCAGAGTCAATCCCTTCTTGAGTACGCGGAGCTGCTTCGTGGAAATCATGAAGAACTGGAATTGCTCTACCACGACCTTCTTATTGGTGTCACCAAATTTTTCCGCGATGCAGAAGCTTTTGATCGTTTGGCGAAACATCTGAACGAACAGATTCAGTCACTACCAGTCGGTGACGAATTTCGAGTCTGGGTTGCTGGCTGTGCGACAGGCGAAGAGGCATACTCGATTGCGATGTTGTGCCACGAGGCTTTTGAATTTGCCAACAAGCCGCCCAGTTTCAAAATTTTTGCAACCGATATTCATGGCGGAAGCCTTGAGCGCGCATCACGTGGAACCTACGCTCCGGATTCCATGGAGTTTGTCGGGCTCAATCGCCAACAGAAGTATTTTGATCGAGAAGATTCACAACGTTTTCAAGTGGGATCGGTTTTGCGAAAGCATCTCGTGTTTGCCAGGCACAACGTTATTCAAGATCCTCCGTTCACGAAAATGGATGTCGTGACATGCCGCAACCTGTTGATCTACCTGCAGACCGAAGCTCAAGTGCAAGCGATTTCTTCATTTCACTTCGCACTCAAGCGAGGTGGATTGATGATGATGGGAGCCAGCGAAACTCCAGGCAGACTAAGCGATGAATTTGAGGTTGTGGACGAGAAATGGAAATTCTATAGCAAGCTCAGGAACCTTCCGGCGAGCGTTCGCGGTGAAAAATTTGATATGATGAAGGCCTCAATGACCCGGCCTCGGCGTTTGATCAATTTGCTCAATAATGATCGCCCCGAAGCGCTCAGCTTTACGGGGTTGCTCGAAGGCTACGATTTGATCCTTCAGGAATACGTAACGTCGGGAATTCTGCTCGATGATCAACGCAACATGATGCATATTTTCGGGGATGCATGCCGGTATTTAAGTAGCAAGTCCGGTAGGTTCACCGGAAGTATTACCGGATTCCTTGTCGGCGACGCGAAGGTTTCAATTGCTGCAGCGCTGATTCGCGCCGTGCAAGAACCTGGAAAACAAATCGTGCTCGAAGGACTGCCCTTGCCCGTAGGAGACACCACCGAAGTCACCAATGTCTACGTTAAATCGATCAAAGCCCAGGCGACTTCAACGCATGTCTGGTTTGTTGTATTCGAGCCTTCGCAAAATCCAGAATCGCAGCAGGCCGCCGAAAAAGAAGACGCCGGTGTGATTCGTGTTAACCTTTCCAATGACGCATACGCGGCGATGGAATCGGAATTGATGTACACCAAAGAAAGTCTCAGCGCTACGATTGAGGAAGTAGAAACGAGCAATGAAGAATTGCAGGCAACCAACGAGCAATTGGTCGCCGCCAATGAAGAACTGCAAAGTACTAACGAAGAGTTACACAGCGTTAACGAAGAACTTTATTCGGTGAACTCGGAAAATCAGCGCAAAATTATGGCGCTGGAAGAAATGACCGACGATGTCGACAATTTGCTTGCAAGTACCGACATTGGAACGATTTTTCTGGACGAAAACCTGCAAATTCGAAAGTTTACACGCGCTGCGGCGAACTACGTAAAGCTTCAAACGAGTGATATAGGTCGAGAAATTACTGATTTTGCCCTGCATATTGACTTGCCGGATTTTTTCGAAAAAATAAATGAGGTTTATGCGACGTCTGAGCCGTTTTCGGAACACGCAACAGCAAGAAACTCGACTCGGGTTTTGGTCAGAATCACCCCTTACTTCAGCCAGAAAAAAATGAAAGGGGCAATCGTGAACTTCATCGACATGGGAGACGTAAATCCTGGTTGATACTGAGAATGCCTTTTTCAATTCTCAACCTTCGCTCCCCACGACCTTTCGAACATTCGCTTGGAGCCTTTTAAAACTAACGGAATGACATGAACTTGCCTGATGGAAACGTAGGCCCGAGCGACAAGCTAATAGGCCGACCGAACAACCAACGACAATCTGAATCACCCAAGAACAACTCAGATATGATTGTTGTTGGCATTGGCTCATCGGCCGGTGGCGTTGAAGCATTGGAAGCCTTGTTTTCGGTAATGCCGGACAAACTGGGCATGGCGTTCATTGTCGTTCAACACTTGTCTCCAGACTTTGAGAGCTTGATGCCTCAAATTCTCGCGCGTAAGACGGTCATGCCGGTAAGTGCGATTGAGAATCAGCAGACGCTGGAACCGAACCATGTCTATGTGCTGCCCAGTGGAAAAGATTTGATCATTTCCGACCGCGTTCTTTGTACGCGTGATCAAGATGACAACCGCTCCTTGCACAAGCCGATCGACCAGTTCTTTTTCTCGCTGGCAAGTGATGTTGGACAATCGGCAGTTGGTGTCATACTTTCGGGAACAGGCAATGATGGTTCACGTGGCATTCGAGAGATTCATGATGCGGGCGGCTTAGTCATCGTTCAAAGTGAAAAGTCAGCCAAGTTCAATGGTATGCCACGTTCAGCGATCAATACAGGAATTGTTGATTCGATTGCCATCATTGACGAAATCCCAAACTCATTAATTCGATTTAGCGATCTTGGGAACAGTAGTTCGAAGGCATCAAGACTGGATCAATTCGCCGACTCGATGGAAACAGAAAGTCGAATTCTTCATTTACTGCACGTTCACTTTGGTATTGACTTTGACCAATACAAGAACGACATGTTTGGCAGGAGAGTTGAGCGACGGATATGCCTGACCAAAGAGTCGTCAACAGATAGCTATCTGCAGCGGTTGGAGAACGATCCACAAGAACTGAAGCAGCTCTATTCAGATTTATTGATTGGCGTAACCGAGTTTTTTCGTGACAGAGAGGCGTTTGACGAACTGCGGATGCGAGTCCTGCCAGCCTTGCTTGATGCTGCAGCCCCGTCGGGTGAGTTTCGCGTCTGGGTTGCGCCTTGTGCATCGGGCGAAGAGGCTTATTCAATTGCGATCATCATTGATGAGTTGCTGAAAAAACGGGATTACGACCTCGATGTGAAAATTTTCGCAACGGATGTCAACACAGACTGCATTGAGTTTGCTGGACGAGGCGTTTACCCGGAAGAGTGTCTTGGCAACGTCAGCCCACAACGGATAGAGAAATACTTTGAGCATGTTGACGAGGGATTTCTTGTATCGCGTGAGCTGCGGAAGCAAATTGTTTTCGCACCTCATAACGTTTTACAGGATGCGCCGTTTACGAAACTGAACATGGTTTCATGTCGCAATTTGTTGATCTACATGAAAGCGGACGCCAAGAGAAAGATTCTTTCCTTATTCAATTTCAGCCTGATTAAGGACGGAGTCTTGTTTCTCGGCCCCAGTGAATCGCTGGCGGAGTTGGCTCACGAATTTCGCACGATCAATGACCGTTGGAGAATTTTCCGAAAAGTCGCCAAAGTTCGGATTTCATCGGTCAACTTACCGAACAATCTTCCCCTGCGCTCACGCAAGCCGTTATTGGAAGATCGAATTGGCATGCCGCATTCTGAGCTGATGAACGTCTATGACTCACTTCTGGGCGAGTTTATGCCGCCAGGGTTGTTGATTGATGAAAACCATCAGATCGTCCACATTTTTGGTGCTGCGACGAGGTACCTGGAATTCAAGCCAGGTCGCCCAACGAGTGATTTCCTTGAACTGCTTCCGCCCACATTTCGCATTGCCGTTGCTAACGGGCTCAAGCGGGTGCGACTGGACTCCAAACCTGTTGTCTACCCAGGATTGAATCACGAACATGCAGGCGAGATTGCCTCGATTCGTATCACAATCAAGCCGGCTGAGGCGACATTGAGCTCGAAGTTTTTGGTGATTTTTGAGGACGAAAACGCTATTCTTGGACATTCTTTTGCAGGAATTACTCCTATCGACGGGAGCTCAGCGAGCCTTGAGCGGATTCAGTTTCTCGAAGAGCAACTGCAAAGTACACGAGAAAGTTTGCACGACTCGATTCTTGATCTCAAGTCTGCCAACGAAGAGATGCAGTCGACCAACGAAGAGTTGATCGCATCCAATGAAGAGTTGCAGTCAACTAATGAAGAACTACATAGCGTCAATGAAGAACTTTATACGGTCAATTCAGAGCACCAGCGAAAAATTACTGAGTTGACCGAAATGACCGACGACATGGAAAACTTACTCGACAGCATCCAGGTCGACACAATTTTCCTGGACCGCGAACTGAAGGTTCGAAAATTTACGCTTGGAATCGCAAAAACATTTCGCTTAATTCCACAGGATCTGGGACGCCATTTCGATTCGTTCAACCATGAACTTCAACACGAGAATATTGTAGGGCTGGTTGAAAAAGTCCTCAAAAGCGAGAGGTTGCTCGAAGAAGAAGTTCAGGACAGCGATCAAAACTGGTACTTAATGCGCCTGTTGCCCTACAGCACGCGCGGGAAAGTCGATGGTGTGTTGCTTACGTTGATCGACATTACCACGATCAAAGAAACGGAGCAGAAACTCGCGGAACTCTCGGAAATTGTTCAGTCTTCTGATGACGCGATTTTCCGAATCACCCTCGACGGAACCATTCGAACCTGGAATCACGGGTCAGAGCGACTCTTTTCACACACCGCCAATTATATGATCGGCAAGAACGTTAATGTCTTGACGCTTTACGAAGAAGGTCAAAACGCTTTGGCAATTGCGCTGGAAACAATCGGGCGCGGTGAGCGCATTGACCACATCAAAATGAAAGCCGTCCGGCGAAACGGGGAAGAAGTCGACGTTCAAATGTCCGTTTCGCCAATCCGTACCGTCAACAACGAGCTTGTTGCCGCTTCGATTGTCCTGAGAGATTTTACAAAAGAGAAACAAGCCGAAGAGGCAAGTCTGGAAGCAGTGCGCCGCCGCGATCAGTTTTTGGCAATGTTGTCTCATGAACTGCGCAATCCAATCGCCGCCATTATGAATGCATTAGCCGTTTTGGGAGCCCGCAAAGCAAACGCTGAAAAAGATGTTGCCGCCCGAAAGGTGATCCTTGGGCAATCGAAACAGCTTGCCAAACTGCTGGATGATTTGCTTGATGTTTCGCGAATTACACACGATAAAATCAAGCTTGATATGAAACCGGTCAATTTGGTGCAGCTGTCCTGTCAGGTGACCGAGTGTATCGAAAGTCGAATTCAGGAGAAAAACCAAAACCTGACGTTGGAAATGCCAAACATGCCGGTATTTATTCATGCCGACGCAACGCGAATCATTCAAGCGCAAGTGAACCTGATGGTCAACGCGACCAAATACACGCCAGTAGGTGGCAATATCAAGTATTCGATTTCTGTAGTTGGCAAAGAAGCCGTTATCGAAGTTGAAGATGATGGCGAAGGAATGAGCCCGGAACTGCTGAAAAAGGTTTTTGAAGTTTTTGTCCAAGCCGATCAACCGCTCGATCGAAACGTTGGAGGGATGGGACTGGGTTTGCCACTTGTCAAAATGATTGCGACAGCTCATTCGGGTGACGTGCGCGCGTTCAGCAGAGGCGTCGGTAAGGGTAGCAAGTTTGCTTTGATTTTTCCAACGACCCAGGAGTGCCAGCCGTTAAGAACAACTGCCATCCGGCCGCCCATTGAATCTTTGCATTGCAAAAAACTTCTACTTGTCGAAGACAACGACGGAGCCCGAGAGATGTTGGCAGACTATCTTTCTCTCGAAGGATTTGAAGTAAACTCTGCGGCCAACGGTAGGGATGCGATTGACGCTTTTAAAGATTTTTGTCCGTCAATCTGTATTGTCGATATCGGCTTGCCCGATTTGAATGGATATGAGGTAGTAAAGCAGATTCGAGCACAAGAACATCAACCTCAATTATCAATTGCACTAACGGGGTACGGCCAAGAAAGCGACCGTCACGCAATTCTCGAAGCAGGCTTCGATCTACACATCGTTAAACCCGTAGCGCCGAACAAATTGGTTGACACAATTCTGATAAAACTAGGCAACATGGAAACCAAGTCAAAAACAATAGTCCAAAACTGATTTTCAAACCGAATATAACACTCGCTAGCGAGGACTATATTTATAGCAGTGGGATTGACAATTTTTTTTCAATCAAAATAATCGAGAATTGACAAGATGTCTTTTATCTTCAAGCATGGATGCTTCCACTCGACGGCTTGGATTGCCGTTCAACAGTACGGAGACATTTCATGCTAGTTCTTTCAAGAAGAATTAAGGACACGATTCGGTTCCCTGAACTCGACATCACAATCGAAATTCTCAAGGTAAAAGGGGCAAGCGCTCGAATTGGAGTTGAGGCTCCTATTGAAATTCAAGTTCTTCGCGGCGAGCTTGAAACAGATCCGACTTTAGCCCGGAAAATTCTTGTTGACGCAGATACCGAACATGACACGAGGAACAAGCTCAACAACCTGACGATCGCAGCTGCTTACGCCAAGAAATTGATACAAAAAGGCGAGTACAATCTGGCAGCAGAGAAATTGGAGGCAACGATTTCCGAAATGGGAGAACCTGCACCAGTGGATTGCAGTCTCAAAGCACTTTTGGTGGAGGATTCCGAAAACGAAAGAGAAATGCTCGCCGGATTTCTGCGTCTTCATGGATACAACGTAACAACTGTGGCCGATGGTGTCGAAGCGATGGAATTTCTCCAGTCTAACGAAAAACCGGATTTAATTCTTATCGACATGAACATGCCTCGACTAGATGGCCCTTCAACCATTCGGATGATCCGATCGAACATTGCCTTTGACAATGTGGAAATCTTTGCAATTAGTGGGCAAACTGCCAGAGCCGCCAAAGTCGATGTAAATAAAAACCGGGTCACCCATTGGTTCCAAAAACCGCTTCGCCCTGGCGATTTGGTAGAGGCCATAAACAGTAAATGCATCTCTCCGAAGGGTGACACATGCTCCTTTTCAACAACTGTACCGCGCGTCGGATAGTTTCAACACGCTTTCGGTTTACACCTTGGTCTGAATAGCCAACCCGGCTTGATGATAATTAAAGTTTCTTTCCTCGTTGCCTTCCGTTCATTTCTCAAAACTCAGCACTACCTCGAATCAAAAGTACGGTTGCGCTGTACTTGCGAGTGTAAACAACAATTCTATTTGCTTGCCGATCTTTTCTGAGTCAAACTGCCGTGGTTCTCTACAAAATATCAAGGACGATGATGGATTGTGACATGATGTCGTAATAATCGAATTTCGCTCTGCAAACGGATGCGGAACGTGCCTGAGGCCCAGACGGGTTGAGCGTTGCTACAGGGATTGTGGCCTTGCTGCCAAGAGCGATCATAACGGAGGTGGTGTCAAAACCACCTCCGTTTCCTTTGGTGAAGTCACTTTGAAAACTCATTGGCAGGCTTTAAAAACAAGCTGACCTCTTTCGATTGAGGATTTGAAGGAGATTCTGTCAGAAGCTCACGCCAGTTGATACGAAGGTTCAAATCAATCGCGCTTTGAGACTGTCAGACAAGGTTGTTGTAACCGTTGTTCGTGATGGTAAATCGATTCAATTGGAATTGCCGGAATAGAGCGAACTAGTCTGCTGTGATTAGTGCCTAACTCACCCCGAAACATGCCTGTTTTCGTAATAGTATTTTATACTAGGAAAGGGGAAGAAACTCTTTCTCTGTTTTTTTAGGATTGTACCGAATTTGTTGTGATTTTCTATCATTCTTGCTCACTTCTGAAGCGCTTGGATTTTGCAATTTCGACAACAACAGGAAATTCATAATGAAAAGTTTTACGTTAGCAGTTTTCTTTAGCCTAGCTGCTATTTTTGCGACCCAAGCTAATGCACAAGTTGTTTCGACTTCTTCAAACGGCCCCATTGCACCCATAGTATCTAGTACTGACGTGATTAACGGGCTTTTACCCGTGCTTGACCACGATTGGGTCGGAGCTGTCAACCAGATCAATGATGGAGTAGGGGCAGTTGTGTTTGACGAAAATGGCATCGATATCGCCGGTACTTCACCACAAAGTGGCAACATCACTTTGGCTGGAACTTACACATTTGACCTAGACGTATCCACAAATACACTTGGTTATGACATAACAAGTGTTGACGTATTTTCATCTTGGATGGATGCGAGAGCAGGTCATGATTTTGACTTGCTTTTTAGCACCAATGGTGGAACCACTTTCACTTCCGTTATCGACAACGTAGTTAATTTGGGCAGCGGTGAATTTGTTCAATCAACCATCAGCAACACCAGTGGAGTCCTGCTTGGAACAGGTGTTACAAATGTGCAGTTCAATGTTCGGGCAGGCGATGCAGTTGGCAATGGAACCGTGTTTCGTGAAATTGATGTGTTTGGTGTTCCAACTGTTCCTGAACCTTCCTCAATGGTCGTACTAGCAGGATTTGGATTGGCGTTACTTCGCCGTCGCAGGTAAATCCGTTTGAGTTCGTTAGTCGTTCGTCGATAAACGACAACCCAAGCAACGTTTAAATACAAAAGCCTCCGGTATTAATCCGGAGGTTTTTTTGTGTTAGAAGAAGAGGGCGCCGCTCTGGGACAAATTGTTGAGTTGCGATTCTTTGCGGGACAAACTATGGAGGCGATCGCCGAAATCCTCGACCTCAGCATTGGCAGCGTCGAGCAAAAATGGCGACTCGCCAGAGCTTTTTTGGTAGATAAGCTTCAAGACAAATCGTGAGAAACGCAAAGAATGCTGTGCCGTTTAACTTGCTTCGCCCTAAAGAACCACGTCCGGCAGCGTAGTTATTTACTGGTGTCGACCAGTTCCTTCACAATGGCAGGAGGAATCAGGTAGCTGCGGACGCGGCTGTTCCTGGCAATATTTAGCCCCACAAAGTTACCGCTCAGATCAAAAACAGGCCCACCGCATTCAGCAGGTTTCAGGTCAGCATCGTGGAGAATAATCTTGCTGAATCCATCGCGACGAA
>CAZDBA010000069.1:20527-24480 GCA_964503615.1 uncultured Pirellulaceae bacterium | reverse complement strand
AAGCTCTACCAGATTGCAAAATCAGATTGCCAAACGTCAACTCGAAACAGTAGCCCAACAGGCTCTCAAGTAAAAACACTTCAAGCAAAACACATTGGTGGCTATAGGCGGCTATCCAAGGGAGAGCAATGCAAGTAGAACGAGTATTCGATTCCTGAACCTGACCGCTGCGGTTTCAAAATGTCTCTCAACTCGTTCTTCATTACGCTGATTACGATACTTGGATCTGCGGGATGGGCATTCGGCCAACTGCCTGAGAAACAGCAGCCACCTCAAGAGGAAACGACTGGAGCAAACTGGCTTTCAGATTTGCCCGATGACACTGCGTTACAAACCCTCCACATCCCCGGCACGCACAACTCGGCTGCTCTCTATGAGCCTTGGCGCGGAACCGCTAAGTGCCAAAGTCTTTCGATCGATGAGCAACTCTCGGCGGGTGTACGCTTCTTTGACATTCGCTGTCGCCATCGGAACGACCGCTTCGATTTGTACCATGGCATGGTTAATCAGAAACAAACTTTCGGCGAACTCCAGCAAACGCTGACTCAATTTTTGGAAACCAATCCCAGCGAAACACTTATCGTCTCCATTCAAGAAACCTCCACTAGCCGAAACAACACGCGGGCGTTTACCGAGACTTTTCTCGATTACCAGAAACAAGCACCTGAACTTTGGTCGGAGGTTTCAACGGTGCCAACGCTGGGACAAGTACGAGGCAAGATGATCTTGTTGCGTCGTTTTCGTTCTCCCAAGCCCCTTGGAATCCCAGCCACAAACTGGAACAGCAACAGCATTCACGCGACAAAACTCTTGCTGATCCAAGATCTCTATAAAGTTCAAAAGCCAAAAACAAAGTGGCAACACATCGAACAACTCTGGGCAACACAACCGCAACACCCGGAACTGCTTGCCCTGAACTTTACAAGTGGTTACCAATCAGGTGGCCTTCCCAACATCACGGCTGTCAGCAATCACGTCCATCCCCTCTTGGATACAAAACTAACGACAGCCCCACCGCCGCCGAGTGTACTGATCCTGGACCACGTTACGCCGGAGCTTGCCAGCACCATCTATCAGCTAAACCTTGCCCCGCAAGCTGCTGAGCCGCAAGAGAGCGAAAAGCGATCGGACCAAAGCGAAGACCGACCGTAACGAATCGAATCGATTCTACTGCGAAACTTCGTTGACCCGTAGTCGGTGGGTTTGACGCTGGCGCTGCAACGACTCCGGGTTGCCTTGCATGCGAAGCTCTTCACGTAGTTCATCATCGGTCATTCGAAGTCGTTTTTGTCTTGCGACCCATTGGAGCGCGAAATCGAGGACCCCGAAAAAGAACAGAACCAAAGCGGTTTGAAATCCGAGCTTGAGTATTAAACCGAACAACCGACTGGTCATCTCGCCAACGTGATAAGCGGACAAACCAACGATCTGCTCCCAACTTGCATAGCAAGCGGCAATAGCGATCACGACGATAACAGCCAGCTTCGGAATTTCCATCATCGTAGAAACAACGTTCTCCAGCGAGAAAACTCGTTTCCACCAATGACCCGGTGACAATCGGCCCACATCTGGCACGACTCGACCGGGCATAAACATAAAACCGGTCTGTGCAATATTGGAAGCCACTCCCGCCAAAAATAACAACCCGAACAATGGCAATATCACCATCCCAACTGACCGGGTGGCCGACCAAACCCAATCTCCTGAGCGAAACTCGCCCGCGTTAATCGAGGCGGAACTCCAAACTTCATGCGTAAACGTTTGGATTCCATTGGACAAGTTCCAGGTAAACAAACTGCCTAGCAGCAAAACAACCAACAACTGAATCCCACCAGCCAGTTGAAAACTGCGCGCTACATCGCCCCGTTCGCGAGCCGCACGAAGGTGGACCGGGGTGGCGGGATGTCTCGCCTCTCCGTCATTGCGTGACATGGGCACTCACATTCTGCTGCGCAGTCAAAGTCGATTGAACTTGCTCAAGCGCCAATTGAATATCATCAACAAATAACCAAACACAACCACCCAACGTTAGAAAAACTGCAACCCAGAATACGATCAAATTCGAACCCAACCCAATCTGAAACATATTCATTTGTGGAAGCGTTCGACTGACAAACCCAAGCGTAATCGTGGCGATTAAAAGCGCCGCTACTGCTGGCCCTACCGCTCGAACCGCCAGACTTAAACTTTGACCTAACAACAGCACGATCATTTCCAGCAACGCACCCTGGTTCATCGATTGCCCCAGCGATACGGTTTGAAACGTATCCAAAATTGCGGTAACCATCATCTCAGGGCCACCCATCATGGCAAAAACAGCGAGCGAAAGCATATTAAAGAAACCGGCAGTAACACCACCTTTTGCCGATTCACTGGAGAGCGGATCGGTCATATTGATTCCGGCGAGCTGGCCTACGATTTGTCCAGCAACCTCGGCGGCCGAAAGTAAAATGGCTACGCCCAACCCTAACGCACTACCAATCAGCAATTCGTTTAGAACGCAACTGAGCAAGTCCGCGTTTTCCAGTGTTGCGTACGAATGGCCATTCGCCACGATCGGCACCGTCACAACGGACAGTAACACTGCCATTCCAATTCGAAAAAGGAACGGAACTTTGGCGTGACCTAAAAGGGGAGCGGTTAAAATACTGGCTTGGATACGAACGTAAACCAGTAGCGCAACAGAAGCTAACGCCATGGAGTATCCGAGCTCCAATCAGGATCGGCAGTTCGTATTTGCTCAGGCACTTCACCAAACTGTTTTTCGCTGTACTCGACCATCTGGCTTGCCAGCCAAGGCAAAAACAAACTGAGCGCGCAGATCATCAACAGGATCTTTGGGGTGAAACCCACTGTTTGATCTTGCACCTGAGTCATCGCCTGAATGATTCCAACGATCAAACCGATCACCAACCCAACGATCAAAATTGGACCACTGATCCAAAGTCCGGTGGAAATCGCTTCGCGTCCCAGATCGATAGCATCTTGAGCGCCCATACCAATTCTCCTTCAATCAACCAAACGGACCAAAACTCTGCAACAACATTCCTACTACAAGGTTCCAACCATCCACCATCACGAACAAAATCAGTTTGAGTGGAAAGCTGACCATGGTAGGCGGCAACATCAACATCCCCATCGAGACGGTCATCGACGAAACGACCAGATCCAAAACGAGAAATGGCAAATAGATTTGAAAGCCGAGCAGAAAAGCGACTTTTAATTCACTCAACACAAAAGCGGGCAGCACAACATTCAACGGAACTTCAGACCAGCTGTTTGGCATTTCCACATAGGAAACCTGAGCAATATCAGCCGATGTCTGCCCTGGACTGGCGGGTTGCACTCCAGCGGGAGCGTACTTGTAAAACATTGCCGCCGCGTCCGTGTTGCCTGCCTGATCGATCTGCCGACACATAAAGTCCTTTACCGGTCGCACGCCAGCGGTCCAGGCTTCGTCCCAAGTCATCGTGCTTTCCTCGGCGATGTACGGGTCGATCGCATCGGTCTTAACCTTGTTCCATATCGGTGCCATGATCAAAATCGTAATGAACAACGAAAGTGCGGTCAGAATTTGAGTCGGGGGAAGTTGTTGAGCGCCGAACGCTTGCTTTAAAAGCCCCAACACGACGACGATTCGGATGTAACAGGTCGTCATCAAAAGAATCGCAGGTGCCAAACTCAACGCACCAAATAACAAAGCGGCTTGGATCGTGGTCGAAGCGCCCTCGCGTGACGTTACCGATTTGACTCCACGGGAAACCAAGTCTGAAAAAGCGTCGTCGGTTGTCTGAGTCTCATCAGCCACGTCTGTCTGGTAATCGGTCTGAATTGCAAATTCAACATCGCCTTGAGCGGGCGAGCCAACAGCAGGAATGAGCTGAACCTGTGGCACGGATGGATTCACGGCTGGAGTTGTGTTCGTTGAAGCCCACGGCGCGATGGGCGCCTGC
>CAZDBA010000069.1:16512-20427 GCA_964503615.1 uncultured Pirellulaceae bacterium | reverse complement strand
TGGATTCACGGCTGGAGTTGTGTTCGTTGAAGCCCACGGCGCGATGGGCGCCTGCTGTAAACCGCCAGAATAGTTATCGGCTTGCGAAAGCCCACCCGGATTGTTGAGAATCGGCCCTTGAGCCATCACCGCATGGGTGCAAGTACCGCAGATAAAGATCGTCAAAGCAGCGAACAGCATCGCTGGCAATGAGACTTTGTTCGCAATAAGCTTGGTCGCTTTCAAAGCTTATGCCTCAAAATTGGTGCGGTTGGTTTTGCCAGCCAGCTCTGAGAGCTTGTTGATCACTTTGTCCATTGCTGCTTCGGTGGAACCACCTTCGTTACGAGCGCGGTCCAAAGCACGGCGGAACACGGTGACGTTGTTGCCGCTACCGGAAGTCGTACGACCTGGCATCTTTTGATCGCAAAGGCCCGTTAAGTATTCGACTTCGTCCGGATCGGATACCTCAGCAATCGGACTGGCTCCCTCATCGCCACTCACAAGCACCAGCAATTTACTTCCTAAACGAACCAGCTGAAGATTTTGTCTTGGGTTTAGCGGTGCTGACCCAATCACCTCAAACACCTCGCTCGGCAACCCCTTGTCCGATTGTGCACCGAACTTGCGAGTCAACCAAACAAACCCAAAGTATCCCCCGATGACGATCGCCAAACTGCTAACGACTTTTTTGATGTCGATCGAGCCAAATTTTTCTTGAATCGCTTTCGTCCATTTAAGAGGTCCCGATTCCGATTCGAAACCTTTCAGCTCTTCACCCTGCCATGTCGGACCTTGTGATTCGAGCGTATTCAGATCGCGCACCGGTTCGAGCAACAGTTGCTCGTGGTCAGCATGTTGAACCTGAGAGGGATGAGCGGGTTGACCAACCGGTTGTTGGAACGCGGCGGGTCTGACCGCCGATCCGTTTTGGTCAGGAAAACTATTTTGAAACTGGCTTTCGTTTCCCGAGGCTCGCTGCCACGGTTGCTCTTCCCAAGGCGACTGGGCAAGTGCAACACCAGACTGAAAACAAAGCGTGAGAGTAAAGAGTAGCAAAGCTCCACAGTACCTGACTGCTTTTTTTGGTTCGAGTTTTCGAATTGGTTTCATCAAAACGCATCCATGCGACGACAAAAGATAAGGGTGTACTAGAGTTCCAACTCGCAATCCTTGCGGTTATTGGCAGGGTCTTTTCGCGGAATCGGCGGACGAGTTCAAGCCCAAACAAAACTGCAGCGAATCGCTAGCAGATCGCCGACCGTTTTCAGGGTGCGTTTCTTTAGGCTGCGTTTCGAATCCAACGCTTGATCACTTGGGCGGCGGCTTCGGGATCTTCTTTGATCAGTTGGCTGATTTCCTGCCGAATGTCTTGATCTTGCGAATTCACCACAACCGGCTCCGACTCAGACGCAACCGTGTTATCCAAAGTCGCATTCGTTTCAGGTAGCGGCTGTCGCGCTGGGCCAGAGAAAACGAAAGTCAAGATAAAAACCGAAGCAGCCAAAACAGCGAGCGCTCCCCAAACTCCGCCGATCCGTTTAATGAACGATGCCCAAACGCCAGCGGACCCCGTTAGAACGGTATCATCTGGCTGGCGAGCAAGGCTAAACCGAATCGGAAAAGGTTGCGAGCCGGAAAACGAAGCGGCAGGCAAAGTTGGCCTGATTCGTCGTGTCACGTCGGAGTGAATCTCTTCTAAACGGGCGCGATAAGCTGACTCTTTCCTTAGACTTGCCACCGTGACGTGGGTCCCCGTTTTCATTTTGGAAATAACCAGCGTTTCGGGAATCTCAACTTTGACTCGAACCTCCTCTTGAACCTCAGGTTCAATTGGCTCAATGGGCGGTGGTGTTCTACCTGTTGAAACGGTATGAATCGCGGCTTGGCTGTTTGTTCCAACCGTCATGACTCGTGGAGATCCAGAAAGCGATTTAGGTTTTGGGCTGGCAGCGACCACGTCCTTTGATTGGTGGTGGATCACCTCAACCTCGATCGACACACCATCCAAATCGGCAAGCGCCTCACGAATCTTGTTTTCGTAACGGTTTTTCGAGTCCCGAACTTCTGCGGAAACCTGTGTTTGTGCGGAAACCTGCTGGGCAGCGATTTTGTTTGCCGGCAAAGCTGTACCTGATTCCTGATAGGCGAATCCAGCATTCAAATCGGTGACCACAATCGAGTTCTTGTCCATTCCGGCAATCGAACCGGTGATTAATCCGCGAATCGTATTGATCTGCTCGCTGTCTAACAGGTGTTTCCCGATAGGCTGGATCAAAATGACTGCCGATTGTCGTTCATCATGAAAAGCGCTTTTCGCCTTGGTACGATCCATTTCAAACCAGGCTTGTTCAACAAACGGCAACCGTGTCACCATGTCACGGATCTGTTGCTTTTTTTCCCTAAGCTGGATCTGTTCTCTTTGATCTCGTGAAAGCAGAGGATTTCCCAGTCCGGTATCCTGTTGCGTACACAAATCAGCAGGCAATGCGTCTGCATCAGTGATCGCTTTAAGGTAGACGTCTCGTCTAAGTTTGGGCACATAGATGCTCTGGCCCTTGATTTCAAAGTCGTTCAAGCCCGCTGAGTTCAGCGCGATTTGCATTCGTTGCATATCCGCATTTCGCAAAGCGCACCCTTGAATCAGCTCGCAAGGGGTTTGCTTTTTCGGCAAGTTAACGGTAACTGCGATTGCAGCGATTACCAATGCAGCCATCACCATGAGAACTTTGGTGCGCTGAGGCATTCCAAACAACACGTTTGCTTTGGACGTTGTATCAGATTGAGGACTATCCATTTTCTATTCCAGAAAAAAAGCCAATCGCCTTATGCAGAGCGGCGGAGCAAGTTGGTTTGAGACTCGTTGTGCTTAGGCACAATCAACACATTTGCGATACCGCCTTGCGGGCAATTCCAAGTTTGTATCTGTCCACCCTGTGACAAAGCCAGTCGATGTGCTGCTGACAAATGGACATCCAATTCGTTGCTAATGATTGTCGGCAATTTGCGTTGGTTAGGATGGACCGTATGCCAGTTTTCGCCATTGGAAGAATCTGCGACCTCCAACTCCCACTGGTAGTTACCATCGATTAACGTCACCGAGATTTCGCCTTGGTCGGGGGAAGCAACCAAGGCATGTTGAATCAGGTTTCTAACAGCTTTCTGAATAGTTGTCGGAACGATCGTCACAACCAACTCCGAAAGATCGGCCTCAACACAGACGCTTTGCCTCTCGAATTCAGGGCCAAGTTCCTTTAGGACTTGCTGTACAAGCTGACTTACATCAGTTGATTCAGGGTTCGAGTTCGCTGAGAAGCGTTGGTTCTGATTTCGCATGCCACCGTATTCCAAAGCCATGTATTAGGGGCGTACTTTTAGCGGAATCCGTAAAGCGCCGCAATGGAAAGAAAACGGAAATTGGCAGGGAAAAAACGCAAAAACTTCAGAAAACCAAACGATGCTTGCAACCGTGCCAATTCGCTCAACCACCGAACTGTTAGTAGCAGAAAGCGAGTGACAACGTTTAATCCAGCGACCAAGTCAAAAGAAATTGAAAATACAGAACTATATGCAACACGCAGATTACAAAATCGCGCTGCCGATCATTTCCATGATCCACTTATCCAGATCATTCAACATTTGAGTAGGCAATTCGTCGCCGTGCGGGTACTGGCGAAGCGTAACTGAAAAACCGGCAACGTGCAGCAATTTCAACTGGTCGCAAAGACGTTCCTCGCTGAATTCGAGCGATTTTCTGCAGTGGCCCCAGAACACAGGAAGCTCACGGCAATTCATCCAATCTCGTAAAGGTGTCGCTTGTTCTGGCAATGCTCCATTGAGCGAAACAATACCGGAAACAACTTGCGGAATCTCCAAACCAACTCGATAAGCCATCGTGCCACCGGCACCATATCCCGCCAACAAAATTCGATCGGT
>CAZDBA010000069.1:7029-16412 GCA_964503615.1 uncultured Pirellulaceae bacterium | reverse complement strand
TGCATTGGCAAAAACAAAGTCGGGTCGATCGAACTGATCGGTCGCTTCGATAAATCAAGAGCAGGTGCCTGACGAAAATCCGTTGAGGTGGCCAGCGGGCCCATCTTGATTCGATTCATAAAAAAACCATTGACGCAAGACAAAGGAATTAAGCAAGAGGAGTGTTCTAAGCCACGAAAGTTAACAAGTCAACTGCACAAAATCACGATTGCATTTCCTAAATTGCTGTTGCCACCCGCTACTCTCTCGCTAGCAAGCGCGGGATAAAATTCACAAAAGAAAAAGTTAAGATTCAAACGTTGAACTCAAAATGACAAACACCCGCTGAAGCATTGAGAGTTCACAACTCCAGCACCTTGATAAGATCTGCACAAAACCAAAATCCACAAACGCATCAAGGCATCCACTTCGTTAGTTTGTGGAAAATTACAACAACGACCGCTTCAAAACTCGCGTTGAAGCAGGAAAAGCAGGTAGTTTTTTCGGGCAACCCGATGACCCACTTGCAACACAACGACAACTTCGGGATATTCTGCGTATTATAAAAATCGCTTATGGTTTGCGAGATCTTTAAGCCACTTATTCGCAAACGTTCACCCATTTCAAACGTTGCTTTTTTTGAGCAATCAAAAATCTACCAGGATCCAAAATGAAACCTCCTGTTCGAGTTACCGTTACCGGCGCCGCCGGACAAATTAGCTATGGTCTTTTGTTCCGTATCGCTGCTGGAAACATGTTAGGTCCCGACCAACCTGTCATCTTGCAACTGCTGGAAATCACTCCCGCCATGAACGCTTTGCAAGGCGTAGTTATGGAGTTAAACGATTGTGCTTTTCCACTCTTGGATAGCATCGTTGCAACCGACGATGCCAACGTGGCGTTTGCCGATGCCGATTTTGGATTGCTTGTCGGCGCCATGCCTCGCAAAAAAGGAATGTTGCGAAAAGACTTGCTGGAAGCCAACTCAAAGATTTTTTCAGGGCAAGGCAAAGCAATCAACGACAATGCCAAAACTGATATTCGAGTACTGGTCGTCGGCAATCCAGCCAATACCAATGCGTTGATCACCGCAGCGAACGCTCCCAACATCAAACACGGTAACATCACAGCGATGACTCGATTGGATCACAACCGAGCGATCAGCCAACTGGCAGATAAGCTGGGCGCCAAATCGAACGAAGTGAACAAGATGACGATCTGGGGAAATCACTCTGCCACCCAGTACCCTGACATTTCCAACACGACCGTGGCGGGAAAACCTGCCTCTGAATCGGTCGAAGAATCCTGGGTCCGTGACACGTTCATTCCGACCGTTCAACAACGTGGGGCTGCAATTATCGAAGCACGCGGCGCATCCAGTGCGGCATCTGCGGCCAACGCTGCAATCGATCACATGCACACATGGGTCCATGGAACAGCTGATGGCGATTGGGTCAGCATGGCGATCCCAAGTGATGGAAGCTACGGCGTTCCAGAAGGACTGATTTATTCGTTCCCCGTCACTTGCTCTGGCGGTGAGTACTCGATCGTTCAAGGTTTGGACGTCGATGATTTCAGTCGCGAGCGAATGGATGCAACCGCCAACGAGTTGGCCGAAGAACGTGACGCAGTCAGCGACCTTCTTCCCTCTTAAGTCTTTCGCCGGAAGCTGTGTTTTTTCTTCAATTGGAGATCAGACAGCAAATGGAATCCCGACGCGTTAGCGAGGAAGCGGCCTGTCTCCGCGTCGGGCAACAAATAGTTTTCGCTTGAGCATGGGGTACTTGAACTCCATGCCATTCGCTTAACTTGCTCGAAAAACAGAAATACCAACCTTCACAGGGTGTTCGATGAGAGAAAAACGACTATCACGGCGACGTTTCTTTAAATCATCGGTTGCCACCTCGGCTGCAATCGCATTGCCCGGTGGACTTAAAACACTCAACGCGGCGGAAGAATTCCACCAAGACGAGGAACCAAAACTCACCGAGCGAATTTTCAAAACTCTGAAAATTAACATGGTGCGTATCAATGGTTTAACCGAACGTTTCAAAGCGGCTAAAGAAGCTGGTTTCGCAGGAATCGAACTGAACACGCCCTGCAAGAACGTCGCCGCAGCGAAAGAGGCGATCGAAAAATCGGGGCTGCCCGTCGATGGCACGGTCATTGGAACTCACTGGAAGATCAAACATTCCAGCACGGACGCGGACGAACGCGCCACAGCACTGGAGCATTTAAAAAGATCGATCCGTGACACACACGCGATCGGAGGAAACAGCACACTGCTGGTCGTCGGACACGGCGACGACGGTAGCGAAGAGGAAGTCTGGCAGCGCTCGTTCGACAACATCGTTCAAGCCGTTCCGCTCGCCGCTCGATACGGGATCCACATCCTTATTGAAAACGTCTGGAACAATTTCCTATACAACCCCAACGGCGGCAATTCTCAATCAGCAGACAAGTACATTCGCTACGTTGATCAGTTCGAATCACCGTGGGTTGGCATGCAATTCGACATCGGCAACCACTGGCGGTATGGAAACATGGGCGATTGGATCCGAGCACTTGGCCAGCGAGTGGTCAAATTGGATCTAAAAGGTTACAGCCGCGCGAATCAGGAGTGGACTAACATCGGCGAAGGCGATATCGACTGGGCAGATGTTCGCAAGGCACTCGTCGAAATCAACTATCATGGCTGGGCTGCTGCAGAAGTCGACGGCGGAGGCCCGGATCGACTGAGCGAGATTTCGGCGAACATGGATCGCGTCTTCAACCTTTAAACGAGTGAACGCTCTACCCGCTTTGTCTTTGGATATTCCAAAGATTCTCCACGAACGGCCTTCGCCTGGCTGTCATACACGAATCGGAATATAGTTTTTCTACCAACCAGTAGATCCCCTCACGCAGTTGCTTGACCGTCATATTGAGCGGCCGGTAGTTGACATCGAACAAGGTACAAAGATCCCACCGACCGGGTTCCAGAATTCGATCTTCATCCAACAACCGCTGGTAAAGCGGCGTACCGGGAAAGGCAGTCATAACGGTGACTTGGACTTCGAACAGCGGTATTGCCATCGCAAAGTCATAAATCTGCTGAAAGATCTCGGGCCCCTGGTTGTCCAAACCTAAAACGAAGCAGCCGTTAACGGTAACACCCGCGTCCTGAATTCGGCGAACAGCATCGACATAATCCGAAGCCCGACGCTGCTTGAAATTTGCTTGCAGCTCAACTCCTGCCAGCTCTGCACCTTCGGGACTTTCCAACCCGATCAACAACTGTCGACAACGCGCCTGGCGCAGTAGCGACAACAGCTCGCCATCATCGGCAACCGAGATATCGGTCTCGGTAAACCATTTTACTTTCTCCGGAATCAACGCTTCGCAAAGCTGCTTGCTCCATTTGTGATCCACAAACGTATTGTCGTCTGCCAACTCGATAAACGGATGACGTCGCAGCTTTTTAATCGCACGCAGATCGCGAATCACATGTTCGACGGGGCGTTTTCGGTAAGGTCGCTCCAGCATGATGCTGGATGCACAAAAGTCACAACGCCACGGGCAACCACGAGTCGTTTGCAATGGAAAACGATTCCAGTTTCCATCCTTCAACAAGTCGTAACGTGGAACGGGCAGCTCGTCCAACCGGGGAGCGGGGTAGTCTTTCGCTTTCCACATCCCACTTTCCAATCCGTCGTCAATCTGCTGGACAGCAATCGGCCACGTATTCTCTGCCTCGCCGACGAAGACAAAATCGAAGTGCTTAGCCGCTTCGTCCGGGCAAACACTTGCGTGCAAGCCGCCGATCGCAGTCTTGACACCCGCCTCGCGAAACAAGTCAGCAGCGCGGTAGGCTTCGAAAGCTTGAGCCGTCAAAGCACTCACTGCAATTAGGTCACACTCGTAAATTTCCTGAGGGATCGCATCAACGTTTTCGGCTTCGAAATACTCAACATCGTGACCGGACGGTGTTACTGCCGCCATCCACAGCAAACCCAAACAGGGCATCGAAGCAACGACCTCTCCACGCTCAATCACGCCAGGCAGCGTCAGTCCCAACTCCAAGAGAGCCGGATCATGGGCCCTCAGGCCACTCATGGCAAGCAAGCCGATCTTCACACAGGGCCTGCTTTCAAGATCTCAATGGCAGCGACGATCAAGGAGATCACCGGGATGAAAAACAGGTGCCTGCACTCAGCTCGCCAGGCGCTAAGAAAGCACACGACGGGCATACTTATGCCACCAACCACCAACCCGATTTGAGCGAGCATATTAAAGTCAACGCCCGAAGCGATCTGGCTGTTGCCTGCGACCACGTTCATCATGCCCAAAGCAGCTTGCGCAATATGTCCCAACCGGAGGATACGGCGGCGAAACGAGTTATAGCCGCCTAAAAAATCCTCACGATAAAAGAACAAACCGATCAGCGCACCCGTCGAAAATGCACACAGAATCGACACCCATCCAAAATACCAGTTGATCATGAACGGCTTTACTTTCGAATGTCGCAAACGGTTTCAAGTTAATGAAACTTTCTCGAATACAGTTGAGATTAATAGTTTTCCAGCAGCTTATTTATTTCTCGGTTGCCGCTTTGAAAGCTTCCACGCCTCCAACAACAGGCATTTCGATCGAAGTCCCATCAAGGTCAACCATCAATTTGGTACCGGCGTCCGGCCAAAGGGTAAATTCTCGATCGCTGGAAAAGATCATCAAGCCGATTTTCTGCCCAGCAGGAATGATCTGGTCGTCCGGCTGCAACTTAAAACTGAACTCAACGAATTCGTTGGGCGTTAGCGGATCGCTCTCTGTTAGCGAACCTCGGTTTTGTGGATCAGCCCAACCTCGCGTGATAACGTTTTCGTTGATCGAACCGGCATTCGACTTCCAAGGCAGAGACACGACCCAAACGGACAGATTACAGGCCGGTTTGTCGCAAGCCATTTTGATGCTCAACGTAGAATAGCCAGACAAGTGCAAAGGGCTTTTCAACTCAGGCGTCACAAACAACAACCTATTATCCGATTGCTCAAGCGCCGCCAGTTCACCGCCTTTAAGCGCGACATCGTCTGTCAGGTTTTCAACGCCCTGTTCAGCCACTGCATCTAACACCAAACCACCGCTTGCATTGCCACCTTTGCTCAGGTGGAATTTAACAGGTGCTGCCTCTGGGTTGGGATACTCTGCATAAGGCGTTGGCTTGAGACGTGGTTTTCTTTCACGCACAATCCAGCTTCGTGGATCGTCCTCAACGCCATTCTCGACATCATACAAGTAACGAGTGAACCATTTGTTTTTCAACTCCATCGGTGGCGGACCACCGTGACCACCCTGATGAAAGTACGCTTGGCAGGGCACGCCTCTCTCCTTGAACGCTTCATAGATTCGAACGCTGTGTTCGGGCATTACGTTCCAATCGTTAAACCCATGCGACATCAGCAACGCGGCTCGGGCAGAATCAAGCTGGTTCAAGTAATCGCGACCAGCCCAAAAGTCGTTGTAGTCCCCAGTGACTCGATCCATATTCTCAGCGTACAACGTGTCTCGAACTTTTTGATTACAACAATCTCGCATCTCCGGATCGCCGCTGTGAATAAAGTCATACAGAACGTCGATGTCTTCGCCCATGTATCCTCCCGGGTGCCGCACCAAACCGTGACTGCGATAGTAGTGATAGTACGAGGTATTGGGAGCGACGGGAATAATTGCTTCTAAACCTTCGACACCGGTGGTCGCACACGCCAACGGCAAAGTCCCGTTGTAGGAAGTCCCCGTCATTCCGACTTTTCCTGTGCACCAATAGGCAACAACCTCTTCATCTCCATCAATGGTCGTGTACCCTTTTGCGCGTCCGCACAACCAGTCCACAACCGCCTTGGGGGCGAGCGCCTCGTTTTGGCCGCCAACCGTTGGACAACCTTGTGAAAGCCCAGTGCCTGGCGAGCACGAATGAACCATGGCAAATCCAAGTGGCACCCAGTCGCCTGTATGGCGTGACGAAATACTGGGGCGATTGATCTTTTGCTTGACCGGCGCCATTCCCTTTCGCGCGGGTGGCGTTTCATTTAGTTCGTGCTTTGGATCCCACATCGAGCCGGGCCCCGTATCACCGGTACCGCAAAAATAGGGACTGGTGTTGTAAACCACGGGAACTTTCAGCCCTTCGGTTTCTGTTTGCTTTTGACGGACCACACTAACATGCATCCGATCGTTCTCGCCATTTTCGTCAGAATCGAATTCGGTTTCGACGAACAAATCATGTCTGATCCAATCGGCAGGATTCTTGAATTCTGGAACCACCTGCGCAAGCCCGTCCTTGAAAATCGGACCGATTTTGGCCTCAGCCTTTTCTTCTTCTTGCTTCTGTTCAACCGCTGGTGGGAGCACTTCAAAAGCAACATCTTGCGCTACAGCAACCCCTCCAGACAAAAACAAAGAGAGCCAACAAAAATTCCATATCAATCGTTTTGTGTTCGTATTCAAAACTGTTCCGCCACAGGTAAATAACTTAAAAACTCGTATCACGAACAAGTACTTTAACACCGGCAGTGCCAACTCTCAACTTGTGTGGCAATTTCTACTGCCCCCTCGGCACACCTCTAAAAACGCGGAGCAACCGCTTTGTATCGACGAATACGGAGCGGAGCAGGTTCGCTCGGACCTGATTGCCGAGACAGATGACTTTGCCAGTCCTACAGCTCGATGTCGATTTTTTCTGGCAGAGAAGCTTTCTTCTTGTTGAGAACGTTGTCCGGATTGTTGTCGCTTCGACGAAGTATCCAGATCGCACCCAGGACGATGATCATGAACAAGATCGCGGCTGTCGTAAAAATAAAATCGACTTGTCCGGTGTTTACCTTGACGATCCGTGGCTTAAAACCGATTACGAGAGGGGCCGGTTGTCCACGGCTGCCAGCTTCTTTAGACCCATCGCTTTGATAGTTCCAAAAACGATAAAAGAAACCTTTGACGCGAACGCGTTTGCCTTTTAATTCCTGGGGAGGAAGCGGCAGAGAGTTAACTTGAACGGAAACAGGGAATCGATGTTCATACACCTCACCACCTTGAACATTAATCTTTTGGTCCAACGGTAGAGACAAGTTCAACTCGTAAAGTTGCTCCACACCTAGCTCAGCTTGACGCTTTTCGTCGATTGCCACAGAAAGCACCCGGATGACATTGCCTTCGACTTCAACAACTTGTCCGATTGCCTTCGACCAATCAAACAAATCGACAAAGCCAAGCGTAGCAATGTCCTCTAATTCAGGAGAATCTTCGAGCGTTTTGGCGGCTCCGATGAACTGGTAAAAAAACTCGGACTCACTCGATCGCAAACGTTGACTATGAGATGCCCGCAATACATCCAAGGCGCTCATATCAACGCCCTGACTAGCCAACAGTAAGTGGCTGGGCCCAATTTGAGATGAGAGTTCTGTGGGAAACCAACCCACTCGGTTGCATGCAAAAATGGGAACACTTTCTGGCATACCCAAAAACAACTCATGGGATTGCAAGCCAAAAAAGAAACCGGTGAATTCAATCGGCTCATTCAATTTTTTCGATTTCGCCCAAGCCTTAGGCACGACCTTGGAAACGACAATCGCCGTCTCCCCATCCATATCGACATGAAGGAGCCAAAATTCGTTTAACTCTGGCGTGGCAATTTCTTCGGGCAGACGATGTTTTTCAGCTCGCACCACAGTGCCAGAGCGTCGAAAAACCCAAAAGCGAAAATCTTGCGGGTCGTTCTTTACCGCTTTGAGATCAACCTCCTTAGAATAAGTTTCATATCTCGAAAACGACTCTTGGGAGACGACTTGAGACTTGTAGACCAAACGGCTGAGGAAAGAGTTGTCCAAGTCGAGCGGGATATCATCCTCAACGACAAAGAGATCTCCTGTTTCGAAACCAGATAAATCAGTTGGCAATTCTTCTTGGCACCAACCGATATTGGCAACGAAAAACGGCAATACAACAGACAGCACAAAAAACGTCGACGCGACGAAGCTCGTGACACAACGAATAAAACTGAACTTACAACATGCGGTCGCTATTTGAATACGTTCGTGTGC
The DNA here is from genome assembly GCA_964503615.1 of uncultured Pirellulaceae bacterium. Classification (GTDB taxonomy): domain Bacteria; phylum Planctomycetota; class Planctomycetia; order Pirellulales; family Pirellulaceae; genus CAZDBA01. The sequence goes on along the minus strand of CAZDBA010000069.1, from coordinate 8,364 downwards.
ATCGTTTGGCATTAAACGTCGTCCCAATTCAAGCTGGACAATTTCTCTTCGACCGTCTTCACCTCAGGATCATCTGATAATTGATCCAACGAATCATTGATCTGCCCCGTGACAACTTTACCCGGAGCCGATCGACGACGTGCGGTTCCTCGATAAGCATAATAAGCGAGAAACCCTGCAAGCAATGGCATGGCGACCAAAAAAGTGATCCACTGACCTCTTGAAATTTTGAAGTCGCTACGCACCGAAACGGATTTCACAGGCGGCTTGCGCATCAACTGAAACGACTTGCACAAAACAATCGGCGTCTCAGAAATCGTTTCACCGGCGTCAGCGTAAGTACGGACCTTAAAGAAAACGCCGTTGACCGAAATGTTCTTTTCTTTGAACAACGTCTGGCCGTAATCGTTTTCAAGCTCGATGCCCTCTGGCAAATCAGTAACATATACGTTGAAAGGCTGGCGATTGGATTCCTCATGTTTAATCCAGACAGAATAAAACGGGTCGATTCCCAGAGGATTGTTACGTGTTCGTATTACTTCGATCCCACGCAGTTCCCCCTCCAGTGAAACCGGCTTGCCTCGATAGACATCGGGCTGAGCTCTAAGCTGAAATGGAGTCACCGACTTAAAATGTTTTGGAGCAATAGCAGGATCAAACAGTGTTTCCCACACTCTTAACCAAGCCGGATCATCGGCCGGTCGACCCGAGCGAGTGTGATCGGCAACGTCATTGAACGCCGCAACATCCAATCCACTTTGCAAAGCGAAAACATCGGCCAACTGGGATTCGTCGGGTAACTGGTCAGCATTCAATACAACGGACAGCGAATCCCATTGTTTTTGAAAGCCTTGTAGTTGCTCATCCAATTTCAGTCGACGGGGTGAATCCGATTCCAGCAGAGAAATCTTGCCCAGCAACTCTTGGGAGTGAGCTCGAACAAACTTATCCATTTTTTGAACAAGCTTTCCACATTCCTTGCTGCCCGCCGCACCGTTTTTATGACCGTTTCTCAAATCCCGCAAAATACTAAATAAGAGTCTTCGTTCGCCGATCGAATTCTGGTCGTAGAACAGCTCCCAAAACTCAGCTTGGTAAATTTCGCCAGCCCTGCTTTGTTCGCCCAACCATTGAGACACCAAAACGTTTTCAAAGCCCTCAACCGTCGTTTGGCCCGTCGCTTGGCCGGATTCCGCCTCGGAGGTTTGCGGGCCAATCTTTAGGGCCTCACTCTTCTGTGAGTCGCTGGCAGAATCGTATTGGCTCTCACGGAAAACGATCTTCTTCTCATCTGCTTCTTCTTCCGAGTGTTTCAGCTGCTTCCCATCAGCTCCG
>CAZDBA010000069.1:0-6929 GCA_964503615.1 uncultured Pirellulaceae bacterium | reverse complement strand
CTTCTTCTCATCTGCTTCTTCTTCCGAGTGTTTCAGCTGCTTCCCATCAGCTCCGAACCCCATCCAGCGCCAATTTTTCGCTTTTCCAGCCTCTTTCATGCCGATCAACACCAGCATTAGCATGACCACCAAAACCAAGAGTCTAGTTCTTTGCCCTCTGGAGTTGAATTCGATCGGGCGGGACAGTGCTTTCTTTGTCTCTTCCGGCTCATCGGATTGGATTTCAATATTCATAGGCTGAATTTTAACCCACTAGCTAGATTGAGAATACGGTTTTTAGCAACAAAAACTGTTGATGGCCCGAAACAAGCAATGATTTGGAAAGCCTCAACCGCTCGGATATGTGAAATCTGCCTCAGTCCAGAAATTACTGGACTGAGGCACCAAGTAGTATGGACGAATTGGCGAATTGGCTCGGAGCCTCGATTCAACCGCTACAAAGCTACGAATCCGAGCAGTGAAATCGGAGCTGGTTTGTTTCCAAAAAGCGGAAACATGATATGATGTATTGGGCAATTCAGAGAAACAAAACCAATGGAATCTTTCAACCAACAAGTTGAGAATTCGTTTCATGGTTAGGGGACAAAATAGTGCAAAGAAGTCTTTTTACTACCTTTTTCAACCAGTCATTTTACCGGTTTCGTGTTCAGGTTTTCTACCTGACAGTTGTTTCAGTTCTATTATCGCCCGCTCTCTGTCGCGGCCAGGAACCGGCTCAGGCCTTTGTCGATGCGATGCGTCAAAACGGCTATTTCGACCTGACTATGGAGTACCTGGATCGAGCGGCTACCAGCAAGACAGTCCCTAAAAATTTCCGTCAACGAATTCCGCTGGAGAAATCTCGCACGTTGGTCCAGAGCGTCAGCCGAATTCGTGATCTTGAGAAGTGGGATGAACGTTTGGCAGAGGCCCAAGGCCAACTGGAAATCTATTCCAAAAATGCCAAAGGCAAAGAGGCGCAAGCCAACGCCCAACAGGAACAGGCTCGCCTATTTCGCTACCAGTCTCGTATTTCGATAATGCGAAGCGAATCGGACCGACTGACTAAAGCCGAAAAAGAAAAACAGCTGGGCATCGCTCGCGAAAAACTCAACAAGGCTTTGGCAGGGTATACAGCTTCTCGCGCGAGCTACCTTGAGTTGCTGAAAAAGCTTCGCAAATCAACCGCGCAAACCAACCCGGCAGAAAAAGCGCAAAAGAACAAAACTTTAGAGAACGCCTATCTCGATTCCAGAGTCAACATGGGCGCCGTTCAGGAACTGATTGCCGATACCTACACCGCCCCAAAAAAGAAAAAAGAGTTTCTGCAAAAAGCGGTCGACGAATACAACGCGACTTGGGAAAAGTTCAGTAGCCGTCCCCGAGGCGTAGATGCCTGCCTCTTGGCCGCTCGCGCCCATCAAAAACTAAAGCAGTACAAAAAGGCTCTTCTGCGAGTCGATGATATTTTCCTCTTTCCTAAAGGAACTGACTTTCTTGGAATCAAACGCAAGGCTGCTGTGGTCGCTGCCGATTGCTGGAACGACACGACCCCATATCCGGCCGAAGAGGTGATTGAAAAAATCGAACCGTTGGTGCAATCACTGACAAGACGCAACGAAAATCATCCCGAGTGGCTAAAGGTCCGCTTGGCATTGGCGAAAGCTTATCGCACCCAAGCCGTCACACTGAAAAAGAAGAACGCAAAACCGAGCGAAGTTAACCGCTTGAACAATCAAGCCTCAGTTCTGGCGAGAAAAGTTTCCAAAGCCCCAGGACCCGTACAGGAAGAGGCACGTGCCTTACTGACCGAATGGAAAATCGATGCCCCTGATACACCTGACATTGTTGCGAAAGATTTAAGTTTGGTCGAACTCAAAAATCTAGCTCGTGATCAGGCCACTGAATTGGGAGAAATTTCGGTTAAAGCCTCACGACTGAAATCGCAAATAGCCCGAGGGAACAAAGACGCAAAACTTCAGTCCGACTTGGAAACAACCGAACTCGGCATTGAGGAACAATCTGCAAAAATCCTGCAGACCGTTCAACTTGCTTTGGAAAAGTCCAATGCGGAAACGCCACGCGACGAGTTGAACTACCTTCGCTACCTCCAGTGCTTTGCTTACTATTCCAACGATCAATTCTTTGAAGCGGTAATTATCGGCGAGTTCCTTTTAGACCGTTACGCGACCGTGAGTTGGACTCAACAGTCTGCAGGGTTGGTCGTAAAAAGCTATCCGAAAATGGCGGCGCCATCGGGACCGGCGGGATCGCCGCTATCGGCAAACGATATGGCACGATTAACTAGTGTCTGCGATCGAGTCATCAAACGTTGGCCAGGAACACCTGAAGCGGTTCGCAGTGCCGACACCATGGCCAGAATTGCACTCCGGAACAAAGATCTTGCAGCCGCAACACGTTACATGGAGACGATTCCAAAAGATGATCCAGCACGTGCGAGAATCGCTCTGACACTCGGACAAAGTCTTTGGTTTGAATACGGTCGTGACAAAACAAAGGTTCCAGAGAAACTACAAAAAACGGCCGACCTACTGGCCGAGGGAGTCGGCGGATACAACAAAAAAACGCTCACTTACTCCTGTTCTCTCGGAGCGTTACTTCTGACAAAGGCTCTGCTTGAGAAGGGTGAAGTTCAACAGGCAGTGGACCGGCTTGAGTCCCCAACCGTCGAAATCGCTCCGCTGGATCTGATCAAGCAAAAACATCCTGCCGTTTCAGGTGCCAAAAAAGCCACTTACGAAAAAGAAACGTACAAAACTGCGATCAAGGTTTATCTCAGGGCGATGGATCTGGGGCAACCTGAAAAGTGGATCAACAAACTTGAGGGTGTCTTGGAAGGACTAAAAGTACTTTACGAACCTGACGGGGAGGCCGGACAAGCTCAATTGGTCGGAGTCTACAAAGTGATCGCCACCGAATTGGTCACCCAATTTAATCGTACTAAGGGCAACGATCGAAAAACTGCGATGGCAAAATCTGTCGAGCAGTTTTTGATATCCATTTCCGAGGATGCAAAATCTGCTCGTACCGTCTTGTGGGCCGGTTCAACGATGCTGGATATGGCTGAGCAACTCGCGTTCGACGAAGAGATGCAAAGCAGGATGTATAATTCCGCTGCCGCAGCTTTGAAACGTGCCACCGAAATCGGCTTTGAGGGCGACCCCCAAGAGGCACAGCGGATTACAGAACTCAAACGGCAGCAGGCGCTCGCAAAACGCGGCGCAGGCAACTATGAAGAAGCAGTTGATTTGTTGGCTGAGGCACTTCGAGATAAACCCTCGAACCTGAAAGCGCAAGTCGATGCGGCAGTGACGCTTCATCAATGGGGCAAGGCATCCAATCTCTCCCAACCTTACGTCGACGCTTTGGGAGGTCGGGACACCTACACCGATGACGAGGGTAAGGAAAAGACATTGATTTGGGGTTGGAAACGACTCGGTTCGCTGACCCGCGGCAAAGATCCGCTCGAAGACACGTATCGTCAAGCCAAATTGGGGCGGATCGAATCGATGTATGAATACGGACAACTAACAGGCAACCAAAAGGCGATCGACGCAGCGAAAAAAGAAATCTCAAACCTGACAAAACGCGACCCCGAATTTGGCGGTGGTCGTTGGCAAGGCAAGTTCGAAGAACTTGCAGATCGAATCAACAACTCCAATTAGTGAAAGACGATGGGCTTGAATAACATCAACTTGAAAACAATCATCTTGGCATTGGTAATCGCCTTTGGACTTGGTGCTGCAAACGGTTATGCGCAGGACACTGTATTTCTAAATACGGGTCGACCAGTCCGAGGCAAAATTTCCAATTCGACACCAGACGAAATCCGTGTCGGCGATCAAACAATTCCCATACAGGACATCAAAAACGTCAGTTTTTCAGGTGCACCCCGGGAACTGGGACGCGCTGTTGGTGATATGGATAATGGCCAGTACAACGACGCGCTGGCACAGTTACAAAAGATCACAGAACTTCCCACGGGGATGGCGTTACAGGAGTACAACTACATTGACGCGTTTGTTGCAGGGAAACTCGCGCTGCAAGGCGGTTCAGTCTCGATCAAAGAAGCCGGAGGTAAAATTGGCACGTTCCTAAACCAAAACCCAAACAGTTTTCGTGCCTACCCGCTAATCGAACTTTATGGAGAACTGTATGTGGCGGTCAACCAAATCGAAAAAGCAGAAGCTGAATTCGAAAAGCTGGCTAATTCGTCGCTACCCGACTACCAATTGAGAGGGCTTTTCAGTTTGGGACAAGCTCAGTTGCTGACCGGAAAACACCGCAAAGCTAAATCCAGCTTTGAAACACTTCAAGGTCATCCACTGAACGACGTCAACGCACAGCAATACAAAGCGATGGCCAAGGTCCAGGCGGCCAAAGCTTCTGCGTTGCTGGACAAAGAAAGTGTTGCAGAAGCCAAGGCAACGATCGAGAAGATTATCAAAGAAGAAAACCCGGACAATAAACAGCTGTTTGCATACTGTTACAACGCGTTGGGTGTCTGCCGACTTCAGGAGAACGACAGCAAAGGCGCCGCGCTCGCATTCCTTCATACCGATTTGCTTTTTTCTACCGAGCGAGATGCTCATGCTGAGGCTTTGTACAACCTCAACAAATTGTGGACTGCCATGGAGGAAACCGATCGTGCAAATCGGGCTCGGCAAACTCTTAATTCCAATTACGCCAACTCGTTCTGGAAGCTAAAGCTAACGAATGGTGGCTAATCTGACTTCCAAAAATTCGAAAGCCGAGTACTCCAACACCCCAACCACTTCCTACCGATACCTCCTGTCACGCTTAAAATCGAGCTTTAAAACCGAGCCAATTCCACGTTTCAGTCTAAAAACCTGCTCTTAAGTGCCTTAGCTTCCAAGTTAAGGCATTTGCTCAGTTGATAGTGACAATTACAATCGAGGCTCTTCCATCGTCTCGATAAGCAAAAATCAGAAAAGTTAACGGGCACCCGCCCTCAAATCTTTAAGGAAAGATATCGAAGATGCATTCACGACTTTTTGACACTCGCAACCTCCTACGATTGGCGATGGTCTTTTTCGTAGCTTGTGCGGCTTTCAATTTTCTACCGACCATTGATTCGAGCGCCGCATTTGCTCAGGACGATGCCGCTGCTGAAGCTCCAGCAGAAGCGGAAGGTGATGGAGAAAACACCTCGGAAGTCCCCGACAAGAACCTGCTTGGCTGGCTCGTCGAATCACTCGGCTGGCTTTACATTCTGGTCTTTCTTTCGCTCTCTTTTATTCTGGTGGCGTTGTTCATCATGAATATCCTCTCAGCGAGACGGGAGTTTGTTTGTCCGGAACTCTTAGTGGAGAGTTTCGAAGCGCATTTGGATGAAAAACAATATCAGGAAGCCTATGAACTGGCTAAAACTGACGAGTCGTTTATGGGAAATGTTCTCGCTGCAGGACTTTCCAAACTATCCAACAGCTACGAACACGCAAATGTTGCGATGGGCGAAGTGGGCGAAGAAGAAAGCATGAAACTGGAACACCGACTGAGCTACCTAGGTTTGATCGGAACGATCTCTCCCATGATCGGGCTGTTTGGAACGGTTCACGGTATGATCAACTCGTTCTTTTCAATCGCGACTGCGGGCGCAACACCAGATGCTGCTGAACTGGCGGATGGTATTTCGAAAGCCCTGCTTACAACGCTGATCGGTTTGGCGATCGCGATTCCGGCGATTGCTGCCTACAACATTCTTAGAAACCGCGTACAACGTTTGGTTCTCGAAGTGGGTATCACCAGCGAGAACCTTATGAGTCGCTTCGAAAACGTTGGTAACAAAAAAGACTAACCTTTTCTGGTTTGCCGACCTCTGAAAAGCCGCACTTCCCACGTTAGGCTTACGCTGTTTATTAGGTTATTCAACTATGCGATTTAACAAAAGCAAAAATACGGAGATCATGGAGGGTGACCTGACCCCCATGATTGACATGACTTTTCAGCTGATCGCTTTTTTCATGATCATCATGAATTTCTCAAAGATCGACCGGGCTGAAGAGATCCTGCTTCCGCAAGCGGTGATGGCGATTCCGCCGGACACCATCCCCGACTATCAGGTAATTTTGAATCTAGACGAAAATGGAACGGTCAAGTTCGCCGGTACGACCTACCCGATCACCGGTCTTGAGTCGGTCTTAAAACGACAGATCGATGCGGCTCAACGTGAAAAAGTCGCACCGGAAAAAATTGCGACAATCATCCGAGCCCACGAAAACGTTCGGACCGGTCTTGTTCAGGACTTGATCAAAACATGCCAAGACAGCAAGCTCGAGAACTTTACCCTCAGGGTGAAGGAAGTTGTTGGTGGAAGAAGGTGACTGAAATTTGTCCTGCCACCTGTTGAAACTTTGCTTAGTCAAACCTTGCAAGAAAAACGATGAAGTTTAAATCAAGAGACAGTAACGCCGAAGAAATCCAGCTGAACATGACTTCGATGATCGACATCGTTTTTCAGCTGCTGGTCTTTTTCATTATGACTTTCAAAATCACAGCGCAAGAGGCTGATTTCAACATCAAAATGCCGGCGCCCTCAAAAACGCCCGAATCGATAATCGATGTCGAATCCAAGGTGATCGAAGTCAGCTTGCTGGCAAATGCGGAGCGAGTCATCTCCGGAATCAAGGTTGATAATGAAGTCAGTACTCAGAGTTTCACTGCGACCTACGACAGTGAAGGCCAACCTAAAACCAACCACTACAAACAACTCACTAAATATATAGAAGAGTCTATTACAACCGAATCTGACCCCTCTTCGCAGGACGAAACCGAGGTCGAGTTTATCATCGACGAATCGCTACGCTACGGATACACCGTCCAAGCTATCGAAGCGGTCTATGGCCGAATTGATGAAAACGGGAATCGAAAGAAGCTGATCGAAAAGATCAAATTCCGCCCTAGGTAGA
>CAZDBA010000068.1:23403-24814 GCA_964503615.1 uncultured Pirellulaceae bacterium | reverse complement strand
AAGCAACGTGCGCGTGAACCAATTTACGAACTTGCTGGAAGTATGTCGGGCCCAGGGCCAGCCCTCTACTTTGCCGCCTTCGACGTAACGTGAACCGATAACGGCCCCAAAATTATCGATTTGATCCTGTCTGAGTCCCTGCACGAACAGCCAGAGTTCTTTCATGCTGTGTGGGTCATGGCTCCAATCGGAATCCATTGTGGCAATGTAGTCAAAGCCTTTTTCGATACCAAATTCGAACCCTTCGATCGTGGCGGAGCCAAGTCCCATCTTTCTGGCTCGCCCGATATGAAAAAATCGCTCGCGCCTCTGGGTTTCTTCCTCACACCATTTGCCCGTTCCATCTGGCGAATTGTCGTCAACCACAACAACCGAGACCTCCGGGAGTAACTCAAAAAGCTTCTCTACCAATGAAGGGAGGTTTTCCACTTCGTTGTAAGTGGAAACGATAATCAAAAGTGAGTTCGTTGTTGACATCTGTAGTCAATGAAAATCAAATACGGCAAACGATTTCACGCAAGTTAATACCTTTCCGCGAAACCCCCTTTGTGTTGGGCGTCTTTTACTCTGGTCAAAACACTGCCAAACCGCAAGTGCGAAAATTTCTATTTGGTTTTCCAAAACGACGCTCACTCAATATTTACCAAAAATTCATGAATACCGACGCTCCCTTGTCTGGCAGAAAACACCCATTGATTCGATTTCTTCGCAATCTCGTAATCGGAGTTTTAACGATCTATCTGTGCGTGATTTTGTTTCTGGTTTTTAGCGAAACCCGTTTGGTCTTTCCGGGCATCGATAAGGACCGAGGGAAAAGTGGTAATTGGGAACCTGATTTTGAATTCGAAGAAGTGTGGCTCGATAGTGCAGACGGCTTTAAGATTCACGGTTGGTTTTTGACGAAAACCGACGCCAGTCGCAGCGTGCTCTTATTTCACGGCAACGCAGAAGACGTGCCGCATGTAGCTGAAAGATACGCGCGACGCGTGGGAGAAGCGATCGACGCTAACGTTCTGGTCTACGATTATCGAGGGTTTGGAAAATCTACGGGAAGCCCTAACGAGTCCAATACCATTGATGACGGTGAACTGATGCTGGACTGGTTGATCGATCGCTCGAAGTCTTCTGGTGCTCAGGAGATTATCTATTACGGGAGTTCTCTGGGCGGCGGTGTTGCTGTAGGGCTTGCCGAACGAAGAACACCCGCGCATCTGGTGCTGGACCGAACGTTTGATGCACTCACCTCCCCGGGAGCAGAACAGTACCCCTGGATTCCGGTCAAGCTGATCATGAGGAATCGTTTCGATTCGGCCAGTCGAATTGCTGAGATCGATGCCCCGCTGTTTCAGTCACACAACACAAATGATCAGCTTTGCAAGATTAAGTTTGCGCGTCGCCTTTTTAAACAGGC
>CAZDBA010000068.1:0-23303 GCA_964503615.1 uncultured Pirellulaceae bacterium | reverse complement strand
ACACAAATGATCAGCTTTGCAAGATTAAGTTTGCGCGTCGCCTTTTTAAACAGGCCAAGACGACTGACAAGGAGTTCTATGAGCTTCCCGAAGGCGGGCACTTCGACAATCTGCCCGATCATTACTGGGAGAAACTGCGAGCCTATTTTGAAGCAAGAGAAATTTCCAAAGGCGAAAACGATTCTGGGTAAAAGGCGTTGCAAACCTAATTCTACGTAGTTGGATTCGGGATTCGCCAGAATTCCTTTTCGATTTAGGCTGCCGCGTCCGTTATGACGCAACCCATCACCCGAGCTCCATGCTTTTGTAATACTTGGACACCCGTTTTGGCAATCGTTTGGTTGGACTGGCTCATGCTGACCGTAACATAAGTCGCTTCGGAGTTCCTTGCCCAGACATTTGCCCCATGCCCAAACGCAGAACCAGTCGCGACGACCACAAACTGGTATCGTGTTTTTACGTCCTGAACGATCTCTGCCAGTTTTTTCTGTTGTTGATCTCGACGACGGCACATGATGGCTGTCCCCGCGGGCAGAAAGTCCAGATTCGGTTCACCAGAATCAAAAATCGCTTCGCCCAGATGTCGGTCCATTGAGATCACATCAGCAAACCCCAATTCGGATTTAGGCGCAAGTTCCTGGGTGAGCGCTCTTTCTTCGAGATGTGAATCGACCAATAGGATTTTGCCAATGTTTTTACCAGCAAGTTCTCGAGCCAAGTTGCTTGCGACCTGGTTTCCGCGCGTGTCTCCATCGACGTCAGCCACTAGCAGCACGGAACTAAGTCCTGAAGGAAAAGATTCCAAGACATTCTGTGCAAACTCAGATATGTTTTGTTGTTCCGCTTCCGAGAGTTGTCTGCCCGGTTGCGAATTGTTTTGAAACAGTGTTGATTCTACATCGGCTCTGCCTTTGTCAGTTCCGATATCGGGTAGCCAATCGCTCGGATGTTCCTGAATATCAGCTTTTGGAAGAACAGGTGCGGTTTGTTCTATCTGGCTAGCGCGGGGCTTAATAAATGGAACTTGCTGGACAGGTTGTTGAAATGATCGCGGTGCAATCGTCTGATCAGGTTGTGGTTCATTCTGTACACGATTTTCCGCTTGTTTGAGAGCTGCTTCAAAACTAAGCGGTGCTGGGTAGTTGATTGTCGAGTTTGGTTTGCCTGCAGAGGCCGTGACCAAAGGAACGGTGCATGTTTGTACTACGGTCTGTTGAGTCGGTTCAACAATTTGTTCAATTTGTGGGACGGTCTCCTCGGTTGGAGGGGCGGTTTGTAACCGAATCGTCTCAAGATCGTTGTTGATCGTACTCTCTGTGTCAGCTTGGGGCTGCGAGTAGATCTCCGTCGCGGACACAATCTGTTCGCGCGGGGGTGGTTCCAAAGCAACCGTTTGAGCTTGTTGCTCTTCGGCTTCTTTTCTGGCCTGCTCGACCAGTTCCGAGATGTCATCTAGCGTCAAGCTGTTTGAGGCAACTTGAATGTAGGATTTGTTTTTATTCGTCATTGTTTTTCGTCCGATTCGCCAATTCGTTCCACGCCTTATTCTGCCGCTCGCAATTGCTTGAATAGTTCTCCATACTCCATTCGAATCGCGCGGCCCTTGGATATCTTTTTGGCTCGTTCTGGATTGTACGAATCCTCGTGTGCTTCAGAGTCGATTCGTTCGCTTGGTTGGATGATCAGAAGGTCCTTGTCATCCTCAGTGTCACCATTTGAAAACTCACGTGGCGCGAACGCGTAAGCCTCGGCCAGGTCTTCATGTTCACTATGATGGGGTTCATCCTGATCGACGTTTGAGGTTTCGATTTCGGGCTCGGTGTCGTGCTCGGAAAAATCTCTTTTTAATTTGAAGATTTGGCTTGCGATCTCTTCTTGCTGCACCTGTATCGACTTCAATAATTCGTTTTCATCAACGGGCTCGGCAGTAGAATCGACAGCGGCAGGTTGTTCGTCTTCAGTGTCAGCGACAGGTTGTTCGTCTTCATTGTTTTCGACGTTTGATTCGTCCAGCATGATAAGATTGTCTGTCGAATCTGACTCGACCGTTTCGCTAGTTGGATCAGCAGCGGATTCGAGCTGTTCGTTTTGAATTTCGACCTCGTCATTGCCAGTATCCAAAACGGGTTTTTCGTCCGTTTCTTCCAAGAGAAGCGAGTCCAGCACGTTAAGTTGTTCACGAGAAATATTCAGCGAATCGTTGTTTTGTCGAGCAAACAGTTCAGCGTAAGGGTCGTAAACAACTTCCTCTTCTTCAAATGTCTCGGCAAAAGGATCGGATTGCGTTTCCTCAGAAACAGGTATGGCATTTTCTTGCTCGGCGATTCCGGTTTCATCTTCATCGAAGATAGGATCTGGCCAACCCGTTCCCTCAATCAATTCTTCGTCTTCTTTAACGAACTCACTTTGCTCAACGGTTTCCAGTCTGTATTCGATTGGCTCTTTCATTTCAATTTGCAAATTCTCTTCCTCGTCTTGTATGAGGCCAAGAGAGTGCCTAAGTTCTCGATCCCGCTCAATGTCAACTGCCCACTGACCGGTATCGTCTTCCAACTCACTTGCTAGATCTTCTTGAAGGCTGCTCAATGAATGCAACTCTGACTCACTCGTCTCAAAACGGTCTGCAGAACTCTCTTCGACAGTAGGGTTCGATTCGTCGTCCAGATTTGGCTGGGCAAGGAATTTTGCCAAGTCACTAAACCTGGTGTCGACTAGCTCCGCCTCGTCTACTTGTTCAGCGTTGATTTGCTCGGCGATAGATTGACTTACGCTCTCATAACCAGATCGTTTGATCTCTTTGATTTGGTCTACATTTACGTCGATCGGTGCCAATTGATACTCGGTTTTCTCCACCTCAGTATCAAAGGGTTTGAATTCTTCATGATTCGCTTCTTCTACTAGTTTTTCCTCATGCTTTTCTTCCTGTACTGCTGGCTCAGGAGCCTGAGTTGAAAGCTCTTCCGATTCTTCTTCCAGTTGTCCAAATTCGAGTACGGTTTCCTCCAAACCGGAATCCTCATAGGTCTCAGCAGTTGCAAGTTGCTCGCTTTCTTCAGGTAGTAAGGCGTCGAACTCGATCACAGTCCATTTATCTCCAAGCTCTTGTTCGCTCGAGTCATAATCAACTTCCACGGGTCGAGCCATTTCTGTTTCTGAGAACGAACTCAACGGTCGAACATCTTCGCTTGGTGTAGCTGAATCTAGCACGCCAAATTCAACAGTGGAGTTAGCTTCCTGAGTCGAACTTGGTTGGTCGAAAGCGATGGTCGGGGCAGGCTCGCGAGTTTTTGGTGTGGAAGCAGGCTCTGAGCAAGGGCTGGGTACAGAGGCGGAGTTGTTTTTGCATTCTGCATGGGCTTGCGATTTTGCGGAGCCCCATTGATTGGGCAAGCTTTGCACGTCTGCCCAAGCTTCGTGAATGCAATCTACGTCGATCTCAGGACAATTTGTGGTCGAAGCCAAGATCATCGCATAGTCACAGACTTGATTAATCTGTCTTGGGCAGCCTTGAGTATGTTTGTGAATCGCATACAAAGCGTCCTGCGTAAAAATAGGCTTGTCAGGATCTCCGCCCGCATAAACAACAGCGTTGCGTACGAACTGCCCCGTTTCTTCCTGTGAAAAATTTTCCAAATAACAACGGGCCGCAATCCGTTGGTTAAACGAATCCAAAGATGGATCCATTAAAACCTCTTCCAGTTCCAGGCCACCGGCCAAAACCAATTGGGCACGTGGTCGGCCATCGCGGACAAAGTTGGTTAACAATCGAATTTCATCCAATAGCATTGGTGGTAAAGTCTGCGCTTCATCGACCAGCAACAGAATACCGTTTGGGCAATGTTCACCTGGTTTGAGATAATCGATCAGCCCCAGCCGCAATTCGCCTTCGGACATGTTCGTATAGGGCTGACCTAACTCGAACATGATGCTTTGCAATAGGTCAGCTCGATTGGTCAAGCGAGCGCAAGCAAGGTTGACGACTTTGTAGATCGACGAAAACTGCTCTTCAATCATTTTGAGAAACAACGATTTGCCAGAACCTGTTGGTCCTACGACAATGACGGTTCCACTCGCCCGCTCGATTGAACTGCAAGCACTCGAGAGCGCATCGTGAATCGCAGCCGCTGAGAAAAAGCGGCTGGGATCCGGTGCGGAGATGAAAGGTCGGTTATTAAGATTGAAGACCTTTTCGTACATCTGAAATCCTTTTCGGTGTGAAAGCATTAAGTCAATTAATGCCCTTTAAAAAACCAGACAACACGAACCAATCCATGGAATGGGTTTTCAAACATCTGAGCCCAAACACTTTTATTGAGCAAGCAACAAGCGGCAATGATCAGCAAAGCGATTGGCAGACCGATTTTGCACCACGAAACAATTCGGGACGCAATCGGTATGGTTTTTTCTTGAGGGGACTGTAGTGGAAAACCACCCACGACAGGAACCCCTAAAGACTCGGATAAATGGGATGAATCCTTAAATCCGCGATCTGAATCAGACGGATTCAAGCGCCAAACGACTGCCGCACCGAACATCAACGAGGCCATCGTGAACCAAAAAATTGCTTCCGCTGAAGGCAAGCCACCAACGGGAAGGATTTTTGTTGTGCCAGGTTTTGCTAACGGAGCGGTTACTCCTGACTGGACTCGTTCAGCCAAGCCAGTTTTGAAATTCTCAATAAACTCGATCGGCATCGACAAGTCACTATTTCGTTCCGATTGAATCGAATCGAAAACGGAATAAAGGCCAGCGGTATTGAGCTGTTGAAACTCTTCATTCAACAACGCCAGCTGACTGTTTATTGAATTTGGCTGACGATTATTTTTGGGGAAGGAGACGCTATCAAAAGAAGGCTCGTTAAAATACTCGTTGTTCTGAAATCCGTCGTCTATTGTTTGTGTTACAACTCTCGCATTTTTGGCACGCATAATCGCGATTTGACGTTCGACGGAAGAAAGCTCGTGCGAACTGTGCTGGTGCCGGAACTGGTTTTGGCCTTGGAGCTCTTGAACGAGCTCTTCGCTAATTGGTTGAGGTGGCGCGATTTCCTGTGTGTAAGCTACTGGCACGATGTTTGTCGTACCTAACTGAGCCAAGTGTTCTCTGATTCGTCCAAGTTGTTGATCCAATTCGGAAACACTGTTGTAGAACGATTCAGAAAAACGGTTTTGGTTCTCCAAATGAGCTTTTAGATGATCGCTGACTTGACTAAGTGCGGAATCAACATGGGTCAAGTCTTGTGGTGAAGTTAGATCAGCATAGATGTTCTCTGTCAGTTTGCTCAGGAACTTGGCTTCCTCATTGCTACCGTTTCCTACGAACGAAAAACGGGCTTCACATACGCCATGATTCTCGATTTCGCGAGTATAAATCTTCAGGCGATCTCGTAGCGTATCCAAGTCGGACTCAAGCAGGATCGAGCTGGAAAGCTCACCAGCTTTTTTCATCGATCCAACAAGTCCGACCAATGAGTCGTCAGTGGTTGCGTTTCGCATCGCCTTGAGCAAGGAGTTGTTCAGGTTCTCCAATTGCTCCGGACTGCCATTCAGGCGGAATGCCAAATTGTTGTCAACTCGGTAAGCGCTTACCTTCCAGGCCCATACTAAAGCCAGCAGCAGGAATAAGGACGCACTCGATAAAAGAAACGCTCGAACCCTACGCCATCGCCAGATCGCCTGGACTGATTCGTTGACAGGTATTGTGTTAGTTGGACTTAGTTTCTCGGGCATGTCATTTCGTGAAGGGGAAAAGCCTCAGCGCAATTACTGCGCACCAAATGTCTTTCTTTGATTTCGGCCTTCACGACTGCACCGCTTGAGTAAAGATTAACGATTATTCGGATAATAAGAATACAAGCTCTATGGGGCGAAGAGCTTCGGTTCGGCTAGATAGCGGGTGCTAGCTGAAAGTCTCTGGTGATTGAACGGAGGCCATAGACCGGGGGCTCAAGCTACTGGAGAAAAATCGCGG
Source organism: uncultured Pirellulaceae bacterium (assembly GCA_964503615.1). Classification (GTDB taxonomy): domain Bacteria; phylum Planctomycetota; class Planctomycetia; order Pirellulales; family Pirellulaceae; genus CAZDBA01. Next base: position 17,333 of record CAZDBA010000068.1, on the reverse strand, counting down.
GATGCAGACTATGCTTGGGCTTGCTTTGGTTGCCCGACGGGCTTGCTATCAAGATGGGGTCGCGGTTTGGCGACGGCCCGAGTTTCTACAAGGGTTTCAAAGATGCCTTGTTGCACGATCTCGCCGCGTTGGTTGATCAGCTTTCTTTGCCAACTGATCTTCCCTCGTCTACGGCCGGCGGGAGATTTTTCAACGGCTGTTGTTTCGACAAACACCGTGTCCCCAAAATAAAGAGGGCGTGTGAATTCCCAATTGCGAACAGCAGAGAATGCTACCGTCGCAACGTGAGGAAAGTAGCTGCCCAATCCAGCCACCCAGCTGATTCCCAGCAAGCCGTGAGCAATTGGTTGGCGATAGACGCTTTGGCCTGCGTAGTCGTAGTCGACATGAAGAGGATTAAAGTCACCAGTGGTGCTCGCAAAATTCACCACATCTGATTCTGTTACTGTACGACGAGGGCTGGTCCATATCTGACCAGTTTCGATATCCTCGAAATAAAGAGCGGAATCCATTACCGATGTCATCCATGAGCGACCCAAAAGCCGCTAGTACAGTTCGTTGTAGTTCCTCGCCGCAGTTTCACAATGATCCACCGAACGTATGACGAACATGGTGAAAAAAAGGAAAAGTCGGGGTGATAGGATTCGAACCTACGACCCTCTGCTCCCAAAGCAGATGCGCTAGCCAGACTGCGCTACACCCCGTTAATTTTCCCCTATGCTACCGACCCATCGCCGATCGCACAATGGCACTCATCATCAATATTTACAACGATTTTTCGAATCGTTTAATCCTCCGAAATAGGGGGCAATAACGACATCTCAAAGATTCCAAGCCTTGTGGAGAAGTTGTTACTTAAACCCCTTCAGTTAGGCTCCGAGCGGAAACGAGTGATCTGTTGCTTATAAGACAACGTGACTGAAAAGAGGTTCGTTCCGGTATAGGATTAGTTGGACCTGCGAACCTTTAGGCGATTTCCTGGCCAGTTCCCTCGGAAGCCATCAACTCTCGTAAACGGTCAAATTCCTTCTGGTTTTTGAACTGGATTACGATCGACCCTCGCCCGCCGCGACCAGGACGGATTTGTACAGCTGTGCCCAAAGCCATTTTTAGTTCTTTCTCCAACGCCTCGATCTGATAGTTGCGAGAACGCTTCTTATTTGAGGAAAACGGGATCGTTTCACCGTCTTCTCGACGAATTCTTTCGGCGACATTACGTTCCGTTTCACGAACGGACAGACCCTGTTCTTTGATCAGCTTACAAAGCTCGACTTGGGTTAACTCGTCCCCAAGCGGCAATAAAGCCCTTGCGTGCCCTGCAGTCAAATCGCCATCGGTCACGGCTTGTTGAACCTGTCGCGGCAATTCAAGCAATCGCATCGAGTTGGCAATCGTGCTTCGATCCAACTTTAAACGTCTCGCAAGGTCTTCCTGTGTTGCATCGTGCTCGTCCAAATAGCGACGAAACGAAAGCGCTTTCTCCAAAGGATTAAGGTCTTCGCGTTGCAAATTCTCTACGATCGCCAATTCGGCAACCAGTCGATCGTTCGCTTCACGGATTCGAGCCGGAATCGTTGACCAGCCTGCCGAAATTGCCGCCCGTAAACGACGCTCACCTGAAATGAGTTGATGACGTCCGTTAACAACGCGCACCAGAATCGGTTGCAGCAGGTCGTGGTCTTTGAGACTTTCCGCCAAAGACGCGATTTCTGGTTCGCTGAAATCACGGCGAGGTTGAAACGGATTTTCATCAATCTCATATACGCTCAACCGGACAATATCCGACGTTTCACCTGGTGCCAATGTTGCACTGGTTGATACGGCTGAACCGTAACTTTCCTCTTCGTAAACCGCGGCAGGGGCTTCGCGTGAAACCGGCTCCTCAACCGCGCTGAGCAGCGCTTCCAATCCTCGCCCAAGTCGTTTCTTTCTAGTCACGTTCCAATACCTCCATGCATAGTTCGATGTACGCTCGACTTCCCCTGGATCGAGGCGCGTATTCCATTACGCTTTGGCCATGACTCGGTGCTTCACTAACACAAACGTCGCGGGGAACGACTGTGTCAAACACGATCTCACCAAAGAACTCTCGGACCTGTTTTTCAACTTCGCGGGTTAGCTCCAACGAGTGATCGTACATAGTCAAAACGATTCCTCCGAACTGCAACTTGCCAGGCCGAGCTCGCATAATGCTTCGGATAACTTTGATCATTTCAGTCAGTCCTTCCATCGCAAAATACTCACATTGGATCGGCATGAAGATTTCACTCGAAGCCGACAAAGCGGTTTGAGTCAGTTGCCCCAACGAAGGCGGGCAGTCGACCAACACGTAGTCGTATTTACTGGTTCCGTTACTGAGATGCTCCACTACCAAATCGGATTCGGCTGAGTCTCCGTTAGCTAGCATGTCGATATCTCGAAACGATCGACTACCAGGCAACAAATGCAGATTCGGCATATCCGTATCGAATACAGAACGATCCAGCGAAAGCCCATCCACCAAAGGATGACGATCTACGGGCTGAAAGCCCAAGCCAGTCGTTGCGTTACACTGCGGGTCCATATCGACAATTAGCGTCGATTTACCAGACAACGCCAAAGCAGAAGCGATGTTGATTGCGGTGGTGGTTTTACCCACTCCGCCTTTCTGATTCGCAATGCACAAGGTACGCGGCAACTTCAACACCAACTGCTAGCTAAGACAACCATCCGATGCATAAGTCTTACCAATTGCCCGGTGTCATTGGAACGTCAGTTCGTTGTGATGCGGTTCGTGCTGTCACGTGCGAAAGAACGGTAACGGAGCATTGTGATCCAGGGCTACCACCGAGACTGACAATTGTCTCTGCATCTTCACGAGTGCTTTATCTAGGCCTGAGGCTGGCACACGAACTGCCAGTTCCGTGATCCACCGCCTGGAGGGCGACACAACTTTTATGTACCGCGCTCGGGGCTGATTGTTTGTACCTAGTCCGGTGGCTGACCGGCAGTTCATGTATCGTCCTCTGGGCTGTTGATCGAAGAAGCGTGTGAGCTAAATAGAGCGATGGCCAAAGCGATTCCAACGGACTTTTCAGAACTAAATTCTAGAAACCCTTTGCCCGAATTTCCGCTCGCGATTCCAGCGTGGAATTCGCGAACCAAGGAACCCTTAATCAACTAAATGCGCGATACTTAAATGAGTCGCAGACCGAAGTATTATCCCCAAGGTTCCACGTGGAACATTAAAAAAACCCGTGAATTTGATTGTTTCACGTGGAACTGGTTCTGCAAAACAAATGTGTCCCGCAGCTAATTGGTCAACGGATTGATCACCAAACCACTTAAAAGTTTGGGATAGAAGTAAGTGCTTTTGGCGGGCATCCTCTCTCCATTAAGACTCACATCTCGAACATGATTTAGAGAGGCGGGCATCACCAAAGCACCAAGCTGGAACTGTTCGCCAGCAGCTTCCTGGCCAGTCGCATCTCGTCCGGTTGCATCACCATGAGTCAGACCATGAACCACTTGGTCAACGGTATGAACATACAGCGGCGAAGGCAACTCCGGTTGATTCAATAGATGTCCAACAATCAACTCATGGAGGATCGCGACTCCCAACGAGCGCCACTCGTCGCTGTGACCGCATACCGCTTCCATTTGAACAGCGCCAGCTGTGTTGAGTCGACAGACAACCCAGCGATTGTCCGCCGCACAGAACAATCCGATTGTATCTTGCCGGTCCTCGACCGCGATTAATTCCCACACATCGTTCGCCTTGCCGGCTCCCTCACCAATGATCTCACAGTCGAAACAAGAATCGAGCTTTTCAATCAGGTCGCTGGAACTCATCGGCGGAATGCCTCGAAAAAGCCGATGCGTTGGCAGCACGATCATCCCAGGATCGTCCATGCTGATATTCATCATCAGTACGTAATTGGCTGGGTGATCGGCGGGCAGCTCGGTTTGGTCGTCAGGATTCGACTCTCGATAATCGGCTGCGATTTGATCTCGATAATTGCAAGCAGTCTCGTAACGATGATGTCCATCAGCGATATAGATTGGACGCGGTCCCATGAGCTCGGCCGCCTTAGAAAGCACACCCGTATCGGTCACACGCCACATCGAATGCTTTACGCCTAAATGATCGCTGGCGACAATAGGTGTTCGATCCTGGATCCCTTCTTCCAAGACCGTTTGCAGTTGATTTTCAGCATCGGGAAAGATCCCAAAAATCGGGCTCAAATTTGCTTGGCATTCGGTGGTCAAATTTAAACGGTCGGTCTTGGCTTTCGCATGCGTTTCTTCATGCGGATAGATCTGCCCTTCTCCAAACTTTTCCAGCCTTACACGGCTTAGAAATCCCCTCCGGGTGATCTCCTGTCCATCAACCGTGAATGTCTGATGATAGACGTAAATCGTCGATTCAATGTCCTGCTGGAGGATTCCAGTTCGAACCCAATCTTTGAGGAATTTCGCCGCCCGTCGGTAGCGAAGCTGGACATCTTCACCGTCCTGTTGTTGGTTTAGAATTAGGCGCACTACATTGTTATCATGGCGAGCGTATAGCTGCTCCTGAAACTCGCCATCGATTACATCGTAGGGAGGTGCAACAACATCAGAGAGATTTCCAACTCGGGAAAGGTCGTATCGCAGGGCGCGAAAAGCTTGTATGTCTGCCATCTATTCAGCCGTCGAAAGTGAAAAAACGTTTCGACGCTGTTTATCCCGCAAGCAGCGTGAGTTGTCGAGGGGGAGTAGCTAGCAATTCAGGGATTCGAATCGCTTGCCGCTGAGATGCTCGTCTTGAGCAAATGAGAGTTCATTGAGGAGAACTTGACTGGAATTGTTACGTAGTGACCAGCGAAAAGGTTCGGTATTTTTGAAGGTTGTCAGAGGGCGCTCGATCTACAAAAAAAGCCAACTCGAGAGAGTTGGCTTTGGATTTAGTATTGGGTCTTGGCCGTTTATTAACGGTCAAAATCACGATTAATAACGGTAGTGGTCAGGCTTGTAAGGGCCTTCGACTGGAACGTTAATGTAATCGGCTTGGTCCTGTGAAAGGACGGTGAGTTTCACGCCCAATTGATCCAAGTGCAAACGAGCAACTTTCTCGTCCAGGACTTTGGGCAGCAAGTAGACTTTGCCTTCATCGTACTTTTCGCCCGACAAAGTTTCTTCGCCGCGTGCGTGCAAAGCCAAGTCGATCTGAGCGATTGTTTGGTTGGTGAACGAAGCTGACATCACGAAACTTGGGTGGCCCGTTGCACAGCCCAGATTTAACAAACGTCCTTCGGCGAGAATCAAAACGCTCTTGCCGTTCTTGAACGTGTACATGTCATACTGAGGTTTGATGTTGGTACGCTCGGTGATCTTTTCAAGACCAGCCATGTCGATCTCGTTGTCAAAGTGGCCGATGTTTCCAACGATCGCTTTGTCTTTCATCTTCTCCATGTGCTCAACACGGATGATGTTGTAGTTTCCGGTCGTTGTGATGAAGATATCTGCGTAATCCAGAGTCTCTTCAAGCGTTTTCACTTCCAAGCCAGCCATGGCCGCCTGGAGTGCACAAATCGGGTCAATTTCGGTCACGATTACACGTGCGCCTTGTCCCACGAGAGACTGAACACAGCCCTTTCCAACATCGCCATAGCCGCAAACCACGGCAACTTTACCGGACATCATCACGTCCGTCGCTCGGTTCAAGCCGTCGATCAAAGAGTGGCGGCATCCGTAAACGTTGTCAAACTTGCTTTTGGTGCACGAGTCGTTGACGTTGATCGCGGGAAAAAGAAGCGAACCGTCCTTCTCGCGTTCGATCAAGTTCTTGACACCAGTTGTTGTTTCTTCTGAAACACCGTTGCAAGCCTCAGCAACCTTTGTCCAACGATCTGGGCTTTGTTCCAAGCAGAACGCTAGCACCTTGAGGACTTCTTTGTATTCAACGTTGTCCGTTGTTTCCGGTCCTGGAACAGCACCTGCTTTTTCGAACTCAACGCCTTTGTGGATTAGCAGTGTAGCGTCGCCACCATCATCAACGATCAAAGTTGGGCCCTGGCCATTTCCAAAGTCCAACGCTTTCTCTGTGCAAGCCCAGTACTCTTCAAGTGTTTCACCTTTCCAAGCAAACACAGGAACGCCAGTAGGAGCATCAACTGTTCCATCGCCCACAACCACAGCTGCGGCCGCTTCGTCCTGTGTCGAAAAGATGTTACAGGAAACCCAGCGAATTTCGGCGCCAAGGTGAATCAATGTTTCGATCAAAACAGCAGTTTGCACGGTCATGTGCAAGCTGCCCATAATTCGCTCACCCGCGAGTGGCTTACTTTCGCCAAACTCAGCTCGCAATGACATCAAGCCTGGCATTTCCTGCTCGGCAAGATTCAATTGTTTGCGGCCCATTTCGGCCAGTGAAAGATCGGCGACTTTGTAATCGATACCGTTTTTGGTATCGGGTGTGAAACAATATTGTTTCGCAGCTTCTGCAGTACTCATCATGTACCCTTTCTGAAATGTTTTGGAACACCAACAAATCGTTGGCGCAAACGTAAAACAGGAAAGGATCAAGCCGGATGAAGGGAGATGAAGACTTCCAGTCCTACAGCGATCTGGCGGATCTCGTCCTTTGTATACGAGCAAGGCAAAATCTTGTTCGAGCCATGGATGAAAAGCCTGAATTTCACCAGCACTTTTTCCTGACGCGATAGCATTTTGCTTTTTCTCGCATGGTGTTAACCGTCACTCATTTTAATTCACAACCACCCGTTTTTTCAACGGCTCTTGGCAATTGTTTGATAAATCCATTCTTTCAACGCAATGTGAACCGCGAGAGAAATATTTGCGGTACGATAACGCAGTTTAACAGGCGGATGGTGGACTACTGAGCCGCATTAGCCACAAACTGCCTGACCTGAGCAGGGTCCTTTTTACCAGGTAAAGCTTCTACCCCGCTGGCGACGTCTACTCCATACGGGCGGACTTGCTCGATCGCTTGGCTCACGTTTTCGGCGTTCAAACCACCGGCCAAGATCACGGGTAGGGGACTTGCCTCGACAATCGCGGCTGCGAGCTTCCAATCGAGCTGATGTCCCGTTCCGCCGTAAGCCTTTCCCACCTGAGCATCCAGCAGGATTGCAGCAATATCCAAGCCATCTTGGTCGCTCCATTTTTTGATCGCGTCGATCACAGTGGCAGCGTCAGCACCCGACTTGATACGGATCACGGGGATCAGTGGGATAGGTCGCCGAAAATTTGCGAACTCCTCTGGTGTTTCGTCGCCGTGCAATTGGACAAAGTCCAGTTTGGCGGTTTCCGCAATTCGAATCACCTCTTTGACGCCGTGGTTGACGAAAATCCCAACCCGGCTAACTGAGTCGGGCGTTTCGATATTGGCTGCTTCTTCCGCAGTGATGCTTCGTAAGCTGGTGGTGTAAAAGTTCAAGCCGATCGCGTCTGCGCCGGCATTTACGGCAACCGTGGCGTCCGCTTGGTTGGTGATGCCACAAATTTTGATTCGAAAAAGTTCACTCATTTGAGCGCGTTCAATGCCAGTGGAAAATTAATGCGTTTTAAAAAACAATGCGTTTTTGCTAGGCTGCCGGTCAAACCGCATTGTAACAACACCGCACAAAGGTCGCTTGGCCTAAGCCGGTATTTCTAAATATTGAATCGATTCAAAAATTTCCTACTTCCGTGATTCGCACTCCAGTAACACTTCCTCGCTTGGACCCCACTGCCCTGCCCTGCCTTTTGGCTGACGCAGATCGGTTGCCGTTGTTGATCACTGGCATTGCGGGAGTCGCTGGCTACAACGGATTCGCATTCTTTCGCAGTCGCTACGGGGACAAGGTTACCGGCCAACGTCCAGAGAACAACTGGCCATTGAGCGGTCCAGGAATCGTGGGGATCGACCTTGAGGATGTCGACGGCATACGTCGCCTGCTGGACGAAGGTGAGTTTCGCACCGTTTTGAATTGCGGCGGAAGCTGTGCGCTTAAATCATGCGAACTCGATCCAATAATGGCTCGCCGTGTAAACGTATCTGGCATCGAAAAATTACTGGACGAAATGGAACAAAGACCAATACGTTTTGTTCACCTGTCTATCGACTTGGTTTATTCGGGAACGGGCTCCGGTAGCCACGTCGAGTCAGACCAACCGGATCCAGTAACTGTCTACGGAAAGACGATGGTCGAGGCAGAGCAGATGATTTTGGCACGACGGCCCGACTCATGTGTCGCCAGGATTTCGCTGCCCATGGGAGTCAGCTTTAATGGGCATGCGGGCGCGATCGACTGGATCCAACACCGTTTCGCGTCAAACAAACCTGCCACACTCTATTTCGACGAAGTCCGCACGCCGACCTATGTGGGCTGTTTAAACGAAACGTTGGAGCGAATTCTGGCCTCCGATTTAAGTGGACTTTTTCACGCAGGTGGCCAGCGAAAATTGTCTCTCTATCAAATTGCACAGATCGTAAATCGCGTGGGAGGTTACAACCCCGATTTGCTGCAAGGCTGTCCGAGAATTGAGGCAGGTCCCATGCCACCGCGAGCGGGCAACGTCACGATGGATTCCAGTCAACTGGCGACCGCTTTGGGCATTCAGCCCTTTATTCCATGGCCTTATCTTGCCGAGCAAGTTCCTACGGATCGTCGATGGCATTACGGAAGAAACGGATTTTGCGGCTCATTGGAACTGTTGAAAGACACACTGTATTTGCGGCCTCAAGAGAGCCAAACGTAATGCTCGTCACTCAATTAACCGTTGTGAGCCGAATATAGGGGTTCTCGATATTTCACTTGATCCGTAAACTGTCGGTTCAGTTTGTAAAATCGTTGTACAGTTGTGAAAACTGAATAGAATGGGTGGCTGAAAGCGATGAATTTCTCGACGCTTTTCTAAAACCAATTCCCTCTACTAAATTCACAACTCCACCTTTTCATTGGCATAAGTACTTTGGATCAATCGATGTCCAATAAGTTTAACTGGTCGACAAGCATCGGAAGATGGTTTGGTATACCGGTCAGCATGCACTTGTTTCTATTGCTGTTTCTGGTTGCGATTTTTAGCGTCGAATGGCAGTTTGTCTCTCAGCATCCGAGCTCAAGAATTGCGGGCTCCGGAATTGTCACCAGCCTGGTTTTGATCGCCAGCCTATTGCTGCATGAATTGGCACATGTGTTTGCGAACAGGAACTTGGGCGGCGAAGTTCGGTCATTGGTCCTGCTGCCTTGGGGCGGCTCTTCGGATTTCGAATACCCACAAACCAATGGTGGCCGCGCGATTGTTCACATGTCTGGTATTTTTGTAAACGGATTTGTGTTTCTCATCGGTGCAGTTTTGTTGATGCAAACGGGGAACCATTCCCTTGCTTCGGTAGTCAATCCTTTTGACCCTCACGGGTTTGATACCAACGACTGGGAACGTTCGCTTTTGACCATTGTCACATGGGTAAACTTTCAATTGTTTATTGTCAACTTTATTCCTTGCTATCCGTTCGACGGCGCACGGGTGCTGCGGTGTTTGTTCCGTGCGGTCAATCCTGAGTTGAGCCGAATCAAAGTCGAAACGACGATCATGGCGATCAGCCATCTGATTGCCGTTGGTATGATAGGTGTGGCTTGGTTACTACCTTATGATTCGTATATCAGCACGATCCAAGCGCCATGGGCGATTCTTGTCATCGGTGGAATTACGTTGATATTTTCGTCTCGCTATTCTTGTCACATGGAAATCGCAAATGCGTTACCGAGCGACTGGGATGACGAGATAGGAAGTTTCGACGAATTCGATTCGATTTACGGCGAGACCGATCCTTCTATCGACTTTACCGATGACGAACAGTATTCACAGTGGCTCAACGAAAAACGAGCTGAACGTGAAGCGATGGAACAGGAGTTGATCGAAGACGAAGAGCGAAAGGCGGATGAAATCCTGGGCAAGCTCCATGGTCAAGGCTTGGAAAGCTTGACCGATGAAGAGCGGTCTTTACTGGCCCGAGTCAGCGAGCGAATTCGCCGACGTCGACAGGGCGCAGATTTCTAGCGTCAATCTGTTTGTCAAACGGCATCGTGTCGTTTTCACTCGGATGACTTCTCGATCCACCCAAAAGTCAGCTCGGAAAGCGGTGCTGTGAACACGTTTCCGGCCACCATCGCGGCGACTGCTGCGCCAAACAATATGTCGCTGGGCCAATGTGCCAGGAACATCACCCTCTGTAGCATTCCCAGAATTGCCAACACGGCAAACACGTATCGCCCGCGTGGGAACAGCCAACACAGCGAGAGCGCCAAAGCAACCGCCATCGCAGAATGTCCCGAAGGGAACGATTGAAAAAGGAATTGAGAGTTCCACCCGATGAACTCGGAGTTGTGGCCGATCGAAGTTTGCCAAGTGCTGCTAACGTCATCGGGCAGATTTCCAAACGCCTGAGGTCTGCGACGTAAGACCGTGTGTTTGATTAACGAAATGGCGATGTAGGTGAGTAACACACAAGACAATAAACGTGGCAACAGTCGAACCTTCTCTGGTGCAAGGGCTGCCACAAGCCCCAATACAACCAGCACACCGAACCCGTGCGAAAAGATCTCAGACAGCGCCATCATGCGGCGCAAGTCACCCGTTTCACGTGTCATATTCAACGCGGCCGTGATCTGCGAATCGAACGGAGTGACAACCACAGCCAAGACGGCGAGAGAAACTGAAAAAATTGCGTATCGCCACATGGCACACCTGAATCAAAAAATCATTGCCCCCAGATTCTTATGCATCGAGGTACCCTCGCAAATACCAATGTTATCAGGTGACTTTTCTCGTAGTGGGATTCGCTAGAATTCTTTTTGCCGCCGATGAAGAAAGCTCTTCTGCTATTTCTCTGCTTCCGAGGCAATCGAAGAAGCCTCTTTGCGATAAGCTACCCAGACGATGCAGCCCATCAGCGAGACAAACAGGATCGTGACATGGAACCCGAGGGATGCGATGAAACCCGCTGGAGCAACGTCTGCAGATTGATCGGCAAAGCTTTGATACAGAAACGTGATCGCGACTTCCAAGCCTAACCCGCCCGGTAAAGGAACCGCGCTGGCGACCAGGGAAACGGGAACGATAATGAAATGGTTGGCAAAAGTAGGATAACTTTCGATCAAACCGCAAGCACAAAAGTAAAGAGAGGTTACAAACAAGGCATTGGTAAAAACGCTGTAACCTACGCACGTCAGAATAGTACCAGGGTTCTTTTGGTACAGGCCAACAACATCCAGGACACGCGTGACCAGCGGCCCGACGAACTGCAACGACTCAGCCCACTTGATTGCTTTAAATTCTCTAAGTTTGGGAGAAAGAAACAACAGGACTAACGCAACGATGCCAAGGCAAAAACAGATCGTGACTACACGAAACGTATTTTGAATCGCACCCAGCTTTTCCTTTTCAACCGAATCAAGTAGCGAAAAATCTTTGAGGTTGAATGCCACAATTGCGACGCCGAATATCGACATCAAACCAACAAAGCGATCGGCGAACACGGATGAGATCGCCTCAGGGATTTTGTCTTTTGAATGCCGTGCGGCGTAATAGGCTCTAAACGAATCGCCACCAATCACGCCAAACGCGATCAGATTAAAAAACGTTCCAATCAAACCGATCTTGATTGCTTCCATGGTCGAAAGCGAAAACCCGATCGCTCGAGCCATAATGCTCCAGCGATAATAGCTGACAATATGGGCAGTAACGTTGGCGAGCAACGCCAACGTCAGGAACCCCCAGTTCTTCTCCGAAGCAAACAGTTCATCGAACTGATTTTCCGCATTGGCCAGTTGAAACAACCAGACAAGAATCGCAACAGAGATCCCGAGTTTAACGACAAGCCAAAGGTGTTTTTGCACGTAACGAAATTCGGAAGGTCAAAACAGCGGAAAACAAAACAGTGACCTAGTATAACCACAGACGCTGGTGAAACACGAGGCAATGGATATTCGGTTGCCCCAACTACCACTCAACGAGGATCGTCTTATAGTTTCAAAATGATTGCGTGAGCGAGATTTTACAAAAATTCGTCGTGCAAACGGTCCGGCGAACGACTCTAATTGTTTGAACGCTAAAATATTGATCAAATGATGCTTTGCGGGAAGTGGAAACGAGATGAAAAGGTTTTTTAAATTTGCGTTAGTCGCAGTGCTCAACACTCTAGTGGCAATTTCTGTTGGCTGCGACACCAGCACGGTGCAAAACGCGGGGGAAAACGATAAACGGCATCCGGACGATATTCGAATCGCCGGTTTGGAATTCGTTCCTTGCAAACCCGATTTTGGCGGCGAAGCCTGTGTCGAAATGGCGATGGGGATTCATGGCAATACGCTGGATCAAGATTTCGTTTTTGATCAATCAGGCGTTGATCCGATGGAGGGTCGAGGTTGTACGACTCGCGAGTTGCTTGGTGCCATTAAAACACTGCGAGTCGATCCTGGCCAAGTTTGGATTCCAGTTGATCCTAACGATCCTGAAGCTCAGTTCATGCAACAAATGAATGAGCTTCAAAACGACTTGCAGCAGAACGTGCCTTGGATTGTCTGCTTAAAGACTGATGAGGGCGAGAAATTCATGCTCGTTACCGGGATGAATCTTAAGACCAACGAATTGCTTTTACACAACCCGAACGTGATCGAAGGCGCGTTTAGCAGAGTCTCTCTTCGCCAGTTTGCAAAGAGTTGGCAATTCACCGACGAAACGGGAAAGGGTGTTTACATCAAGTTCAGAATGAAAGGATCGCCTTTGGAAGCAGCGCCGGCCACTGAATTTACTAACGCCGACTACGCGCAGCACATTCGCAAGCTGAAAGCAAAGATGCCCGAGGGCGACTTTAAAATCGTGATCCAGAAACCGTTCGTCGTCGTGGGCGATGAAGAGTTGGAAACGGTAAAAAGAAGAGCAGAGAACACCGTTGGCTGGGCGGTGACCAAACTCAAGCGGTCCTATTTCACCAAAGACCCGAAGTACATTCTTGATGTTTGGCTGTTCAAAGACAAAACAAGCTACGAAACAAATGCGAAAGAATTGTTCGGTCGCGTGCCTGGTACTCCTTACGGATATTATTCGTCCTATCACCGCTCTCTGGTAATGAATATTAGCACCGGCGGCGGAACGTTGGTGCACGAGATCGTACATCCCTTTATTGAGAACAACTTTGAGGATTGTCCTTCCTGGTTCAACGAAGGCCTGGCGTCGCTTTACGAACAATCGACCGAACGAAACGGCCGTATCTGGGGCAGTACGAACTGGCGGTTACGTGGATTGCAGCTGGCAATTCAAGACGATCGAGTTCCCGCATTTGCTACATTGTTCAGCACAACACGTGACGAATTTTACGACGAAGATCCTGGGACCAACTACGCACAAGGCAGGTATCTGTGTTACTACTTGCAGGAGCGAGGAAAGCTCGTCGAGTTCTACACCACGTTTCGAGACAACGTGGGGACCGACCCAACCGGAATTGGCTCGTTGCGAAAAGTTCTGGGAACAAACGATCTGGACAGGTTTAAAAAGCAGTGGGAGCAATACGTGTTAAAGCTGCGATTTTGAGGCGAACTTTAACTATTGTTAACCACAACCTTACTGGCCAACTTGAGCACCTCGCGGGCTAATTCGGCGGAACGGGAAACGACAATCGGCTCGACCGAAAATGGATCGGTACGCTCTCCGGCCGGATTCAGGAAAACGCCGCCAGCTTCTTCCATAATGATCTGCGGTGCGGCAATATCCCAAACCGCTTGTTTTTCGTTGGTTGGATTGTTGTCGTGAATCGCAACGGCAAGCGAACTTCTGTTCTGCGCGATCCGCATCGCAACTCCAGAATGCGGAACGTTGGTTGTAACCAAACGGGCTCCATCAGCAGAACGCAGCTTACTACGAAGGTCTGCGAAAAAGGGCGTCTCGAAACTTGCGTCGCCATACTGGTTCATCTCAACCCAGACGGTGTTCAGCCGCTCTTTCGAGTCGCAAACCAAACGCTTGCCATCTTTCCAGGCACCTCGGCCACGTTGCGCGTAAAACCATTCTTCCGTGATCGGGAAATAGACCACGCCTAATTCTGTGTCGCCGTTCTGACGCAACGCGACGAGTACCGAAGGGAACTCAGAACCAACATTCATCAAGAAAGCGTTAGTGGCATCCAGGGGATCGACGATCCACATGTCGTCACATTTCTCCTGCCCTGAATTTAATTCTTCAGACAGAATCGGAAGCGAGTTCTCCGCGGCCAGTACCGAACAAGCGGCTTGATCCGCAGCCCGATCAACTTCGGAGACTAGATCTCCGACCTGCTTTTGCTCGATGACATTGATCTTTCCAAATCCATCTCGGATAACTACCCCAGCAGCCGCTGCTGCACGTGCGGCAAGTCCAAGTAGTGGGCCGACAGACAGAGCGTGTTCAATCGCTTCTTGTTCGTTCAAGGTTTCTTCCGGCAGTTGAATGCGAATCCGTTCAGATTTTTCGAAGGATTAGCATTGTCCAAAACACCCCAAATTGCAACGCCCATGCACAAGTTTGATAGAAGGACCCATTAAAGCGGAGCGAAAGGCAACTTTGGCGGCCTACTTGCCGCGAAGTGTTTTCAACTTAGCTTGCAACTCTACCTTTAAAGATTCGTCATCGACGAGTTTGATCGCGTCTCGCAAACTGACCCGCGCCATGCGATAGTCGCCACGAGATTCGAACTGCTCTGCATCCTGAATCAGAGTTTGTGCCTCCGCACGCTTTGCGTTTTCCTGTCTGGCTTGCTGAGCCCGGATAGCTGCAACGCCGATGTCGCTCGATTGTGCTGAGCTTTTTTCGTTGCTGTAGTTGACCGGCCCTTCGTGACGAGGTTCTGGAGCTGAGCCAAGGTTTGACAAATTCAGTTGCCCACTTTGGACCGCTTCGGTCACCGCGTTGTTAGGGCGCTGCGGCACAGGTGAATATTTGGGCTGAGAAACTCCGCCGGAAGAAACGATCGGAATGACTCCGGTAACGAAGGGACGTCTAAACCCATTTCCAATCGAACCGCCGAATCCGTTTGGAACGGTGATCGAGGGAACGGTCGATATCGAAGAACGATTGCTTCCTTGCCCAAATTCAAAACCGAGCGAAAACCCACCGCCATTGCGATTGAAGTTTCCAAAGCCAAACCGCGCTGCAGCACCGGGATCAAATCCGCCGAACGCAGGCACTGCGCTACCGACTCCGTTTTGGGTGAAGTTCAAATTTGGCGTCAATTGGCCTTGAGGACCAAGTCCAACAACACGCGATCCGCTTCCGCGACCGCCAGGAATACTAAAGCCAAAGTTCACGCCGTTTCGAGAGAAAAAAGAATCGCTCACCGTATTAAACGGAGTTTGAACGTTGATCTGCTGCGCGGTCAATGGACCTGTAGTAAAAGCAAACTGGGAACATGCGATCACAGCGAAGCCAGTGCAACGCTTTAACCATCTAACGTTCAAAAACGAAATACGTTTTGAATCTTTCACTTGCAGAACTCCTATTCCCATGCCCGTCTCGATCTTACGAAAGATTGCCAAAGGAGGCAAATTGGATACGAAACAGGCCGTTGTGCTTGCCTAAAACCTTCGAGCGACGGGGCAGATCCCGCGTAAGCGTTCGCACACTATGCACTTAGGCTCTGCAGACCAACAAAGAAGCGAAATAGCGATCTTTTTAGCTGGTGCTGGAATTGGAACTGGTATTGGGGCCAATCCGATCGGTTTGTTAAAACAGGGAAAGCCAACCCAAGCAATACAAGTTTAAGAAAGTTCGAAATGGATTTCGCACAACTCGCCGAGTACGCCAATCATGCACTTACTTGGATCGGATTTGGAACGATCCTCGGTTTAATTGCAAAAGCGGTCATTCCTGGTCGCGATCCCGGGGGAACGGTAGCCACGATTCTCATGGGAATTGCGGGCACTCTTATCGGTTGTGCGATGCTGCGATATTTTTATCCGAGAGAGATTGTTGAACCGATCAGTATGGAAGGGTTCGCAGTAGGTGCCGTCGGTGCCTTTGTTCTGTTGTTGTTCTACAAAGTCCTTGGTGGGTATTGGTTTATCGAAGGTGATCAACCTTCTCTGCGCAATCGCGGTGGGAATCAGAGAAGCCAGGGAAGTGGGCGCACGGGAACTCGCAGCGGTCGTCGAGCAAGACGCAACTACGCGCTTGACGATGAGTAAAACTCGTATAAGCGAATTTGATTGTCAGGTTGGAGTCAGGCTGGATTGTGATCTGTCGATCAGCTATGATTTTGTTCACGCAGTTCACTCTGGGGCCGAACTGCGTTTCTGAACGGAGTTTCAAAAATGCGAAGCTTGAATATCCTGTCGATTTCAATCGCAGCATCTGTTTTGCTTGTTGTATTTTCTTTTGGATCCATAGTCGGTTGGGTCTGCGCTCAAACGACAGAAGAGGCCAAGCCTGCTCTTGCTGAGCGACCGATTGGAGAAATTCGCAAAGACGTTGCGGCGTTTATTAAACGGTCAAAATCGAAAGAGTCGAGTTTAAAGGCGGCGGCCGTGTTTGATCTTTGCCTGTTGCATCGTGAGATCGTGAACGACCCAAGGTTTGAAACCGACAACAACCTGACCAACTTTCGAGCGATGGTCGCCAGTCGGTTGAAAAAGTGCAAGTCAGAAATTGAGCTCGCACAGAAGAGAGCGTTGCGAGCGCAAGCCAAGCGTGACGCGAATACCGATCAGCAGGATTTTGGTGATGAGACGCTAGTAGACGATGCTGGCGAGAAAATGACAGACGACGTTTTTGTTGCAACGACAATGTCTAACCACCTTCACATGGTGGGTCAGATTTCGGGCGGTCCCAGTCAGATTATGCATTATGCCAATGGCAATTTTGGCGGCGGACACGTAAACGATTTGATCAACTTGATCGAATCGACGATCGACCCCAGTTCGTGGCGCAGTGCAGGTGGTAACGGGCAAATGTTCTTCTACCGACCGGTCCTTGCCTTGGTAGTAACAGGCAGCGCGGATGTTCAGGACCGTGTGGGCGATCTATTGCGAACGCTGCGGCGGAACCAGTAGAAGAAAAAGAAGTCAAAGATTAACTGGTCACGTAGTGGCGAATCCCACAACGACTTCCCGCAAGGCAGCCATCAGGTCATCGAAGTGTTTGGTTGCGACCTCGTTGAGTGGGTTCGCTTGAGTTGCTCCCAGTGTTTCCGCGCAGCAAAAAAGCCTGGTGAGCTGAAAGCTAACAGGCTTTTGATTAGTGATGATATAGTGCCGATTAGTGTTCTCCTATCCGACTTGCGAAACTGCGGGATTATTTCGAGTCTGCCATTCTTAGTTCATAATTTTGAACGGGTAATT
>CAZDBA010000067.1:0-24820 GCA_964503615.1 uncultured Pirellulaceae bacterium | reverse complement strand
ATTATCCCAAGTGTTACGGCAGTTCGTCTTGCAACCGCTTCAACTCTCTCTGCATTGCGTCGATGCGTTGCTGAAGCGCATCGATCGCTTCCTCTCGATTCTGGTGTTCATGGGCTTTGCTCCTTTTTGGCTGATCCTTTACTTTCATAAGCCGCGAGAGAACCGCTTCCGGATTGACCTCACCATTTTCGTCAAACATTTCACCCATAATCTCTTCAATCACTTGCAAGCTTTCAGTCCCGCCATTGTCTTGAACGATCGACAATGCTTCATGGATTGAACGGAAAGCCAACAAGCCTAATTCGTCGATCGAATCTTCGGTAAACAGATCTGAACCATCAAATTCGTTTTGGGCTCGCTGGTAGATCTCGCGTAGCGGCAACTCCCCCAACACCTTGAGATTGTCTTCGATCAATCCGGCGATCTCTTCACCATCCAATTCACCCGCTTCAATCGCTTCCAGTTTTTCGACCCACGCACCCATCTTTTGAGAAAAGTCGTTCGCCCAGGGCTCCAACTCTTCAGCGCTCATTTTCTCGAGCAGTTCGCCAATCCCACTTGCAGAATCTTCCAACCGTTCAGCCCATGGGCCCCAATCATCAGCGTTGTCCTTCGCCCATTGTCCCAGCTCTTCATTGATCTTCTCCATGTCCAAACCGAGACCGTCGAGGGCTTCAAGATTGAGTTCCTCAAGATTCAAACTTTCAATTTGTTCGATCATCTTGAAGCCACCCTCCAGCCCATCCAGCAATTCTCGAACATCGCCACCATCGACGCCACCTTCTTTGTCCAGCAATAACTCCAAGCCTTTGCTCAACCCGTTCGCTAGTTGTTGAACATCGCTTTTTGGTTGTTCGGCATCTTCAGCTCGTGCCCGATTTGCCTCAGCGGCCTCAGCTGCCTTTTCAAGCAGCTCTTTCTCAATCGCTTGTACTCGCTCGAACCGTTCGACAAGCAACCGCTCTTTTGCTTTGAGCTCCTGCTCTCGCTGCTCGAGTAACAGTTCGGCCGCAGCCTGTTCTTTATCTTCTGGCGTTACCCCTTCGTTCCCTCGGCCTTCACCGTTGCCAAAATCTTCACCCTCAAGAAGCGTGACGATTCGGTCAGTTGTGGTTTGCAAAATTTCGACTTTTTGTTCATCTGTTCGCCCCTTCATTCTGGACGACATCGAAGCCAAAACCTTGCCGATCTGAGACCACTCATCTGGAGTAAGCTTGTCATTTTCACGCAGCGATTTGAGCTCTTCGACCAAAGCCTGAAACTCCTGCGTTGCGGTTTGCACTTCGGATTGGGCATCAGTGACACCGGTTATTGCACACACCAGTAATACGGCTAAGGATCCGATAACGCTTTTCATAGATCTCTCCACTCCAGAAAAAAGAACTTCCGTTCCAACATATGTTGTTTAGCTGACAACGAATCTTATTGTTCGCGTCTCTGACGAAATTGCCAAGCCATCCCATCTAAAATCGAGCTTATCAGGGCATGCTGGCAGGCAAATCATCTTAGCCAATCAGTATTCAGGACAGTTCGCTATAAAAGAAAAGCGCTTGCGAAAAATCCCGGCGAAAACCAGTAATTGGGGAAATAATTGTTCGCGTTTGAAAAATCTGAAACGGTCAAAGTTGCCAGACGTCACCGGCTTTGGATTGCTTTGAGGAACTACGTGGTCGGACAACGAGTCCTCAACGGTTCATGCGTAGGGCATGCTGTGCATGCCGATCCTGTTCATTTCGTCAGGTACAGCCTGACCTACACCAGATCGCCAATGCTAAAACTGCTCAGTTTGAGTAGCCAGATAATGTCGACTAGGAGTCCGTCGCCGAGGATTGGAGCTCGACCAACCCGTCGCCCTCAGCCAATTTGCGGACGTCTTCGGAGATTTTCATGCTGCAAAACGTCGGACCACACATCGAGCAGAAGTGCGCCGTCTTTGCCCCCTCGGCCGGCAGCGTCTCATCGTGGTACTCGATCGCTCGGGCGGGATCCAGCCCCAAAGCAAACTGGTCTCGCCACCGAAACTCGAAACGCGCTTTCGAAAGTGCGTTGTCGCGAATCTGAGCGGCTGGGTGACCTTTCGCCAAGTCAGCCGCATGTGCAGCGATCTTGTACGTGATGACGCCTTCTCGAACATCGTCTCGATTGGGAAGCCCCAAATGCTCTTTTGGGGTCACATAACAAAGCATCGCACAACCGTACCAGCCGATTTGTGCCGCCCCAATCCCAGAAGTGAAATGGTCATATCCGGGAGCAATATCGGTCGTCAAAGGACCCAGCGTGTAAAAAGGAGCCTCGTGACACCACTCGATCTGTTTTTGCATATTCTCCTGAATCAAGTGCATCGGAACGTGACCGGGCCCTTCGTTCATCACCTGGCAGCCTTTAGCCCAAGCCCGCTTGGTCAATTCGCCTTGCACCTCTAGTTCAGCCAACTGAGCGTAATCGTTTGCATCAGCAATCGAACCTGGACGCAAGCCATCGCCGATTGAGAAACTTACATCATAAGCCGCGCAGATATCACAGATCTCGTCCCAATGCTCGTAGAGAAAGTTCTCTCGCTCGTGATGCATACACCACTTGGCAAGGATCGAACCGCCGCGGGAAACGATTCCGGTCATCCGTTTCGCGGTGTGCGGAATGAACGCACGCAAAACTCCGGCGTGAATCGTAAAGTAATCTACTCCCTGCTCAGCTTGTTCAATAAGCGTATCGCGGAACAACTCCCAAGTCAGATCTTCGATCCGCCCTCCAGTCTTTTCCAAAGCCTGATAGATGGGAACCGTACCGATCGGCACCGGACTGTTACGCACAATCCACTCGCGCGTGGCATGGATATTTTTTCCGGTAGAAAGATCCATGACCGTGTCAGCGCCCCACTTGGTCGCCCACCGCATCTTTTCGACTTCCTCATCAATCGTAGAGGTCACCGCCGAGTTACCGATGTTCGCGTTGATCTTCACCAAAAAATTGCGGCCAATAATCATTGGCTCACATTCGGGATGGTTGATGTTAAGCGGAATAATCGCCCGCCCTCTGGCCACCTCGGAACGTACAAATTCAGGTGTAATGTAAGCTGGAATCATTGCGCCCCATGACTGACCGGGATGCTGATGGTCAATTCGGTTACGAGGAACCTGTTGATCCGGGTCGATTTCCGAAGGCCGAGGCATCTCGTAACCTTCAGGCGTCGTACACAACTGCCTGATCCGGTCGGAGGCTTCAGGGGGCAAGTCCTTGAGATTCGGATACTTGTCCGCAATCGTCTCAAACTCCTGCTTACGTCCAAGATTCTCCCGAATAGCGATGTACTCCATCTCGGGCGTGATGATCCCCTGATCGGCATACCACTTTTGTGTAACCGGATGCCAATCCGAACCCTCGTCCTGGCTGGACTTTGCACGCAACGGCTTTCGTTTCAAGCCTGGATATTCCTTCAACCGATTTTTCGCGTTCTTCAGCGAGTTATATTTTTCGGAGTGCGCTTCGGACAAGTAACCGTTGTCCTCCGGCTTTACATCACGACCCTCGTACTGTTCCACATCGCCGCGATCCTGGATCCACTGCAACCGCATCGCTGGCAATCCTTGGGTCACATCGCCACTATATCCAGGATCCCCCCAAGGCCCCGAGCAATCGTAGACTCTTACGGGTTCATTCTTTTCAACCGTTCCGTTGGAATGCTCGGTATCGGAAAGTCGAATCTCCCGGAGGGGAACGCGGAGATTGGAATGAATCTCACCCTCAATGTAGATCCTTGTAGAGTTCGGGAACAAAGTCGGATCGTTTTCGATCGCACGAATCTCATCGGCGTTGTCCAAGTCCTCAGTGAATTGACCGGTATAGTCGCCTCGCTGTTTTACATTGCCAAGCTCGTTAACATCTGGCTGTGGATTTTTGGGGGCGTTCATCATTTTTCCTCAGGTTAGAAACAAGGCAGTGAGACTCACAACCTTGAAAGGGAAAAACTGACGAGAAAGAAAGTGGCTGTTAAAAAGAGTCAGCCTGCTCGCTCCCTTCGTCGGCATTATCCGTATCAGGTTCAAAGGGTTATTTTGGCCAAAGCCAAAACTCTCAGTCCGCAAATCGGACACCCCCGCGGTCAACTAATTATGACAATCAATCGTTTTTGGTCAAGCTGTTGGCTCTTTCAGTAGCTAATAGATGTGTGGGATACATTTACTAGCATCCAAATCGACTCAGTAAAAGGAATTCTGGCGAATCCCACTACCATTCTTCTGCGATCTACTAAAAGTCCCAAAAGAACCTAGCTGCCAAGAAGGATTTCAATGAATGGTTGGATGTCCGAAAAACTCACCATTCCATCCTCGTTGCAATCCGCTTGTGAGAGAAAAGCCTTGGAAGACAGAACACCAATAAACGGACTGATGTCAGCAAAATTCACACCACCATCCAGGTTGCAATCACCCAGAAGAACAACAGTGCTTCCTTCAACCAACGTGATTTGCTGATTGATATCGGGATTCAATAATTCATCAACTGCTCCCGAGGGCCATCTAACGACCAGTCTTTCAATCGTTGTTGCGGAACCGATTCCAAAATGCTGACGCAAAGTGTTCATAATGCCATAGGATTCTCCAGAGCGGACTTCCCGAATCTGGGTTCCCCAAGGGCCATGCAATTCCAATCTGGCACCAACGCCATTAGCGTTGCAGTCCGTCCCTTCCAGCAAAACATCAAAGAAATTATTGGTGCCTCCGTCATTCATGAACAGAACATCAGCAATATTGGAAGGACTGTTGAAGATATTCGCATACCCCGCGTAAATATCCAAATAGCCATCTGAGTTCAGATCACCGACTGCATACGACTCCATCGCATTGGATGTAAAAGGATTCGGTAAACGAGAAAAGGTGCCATCGCCATTGTTCTTAAACAACCGTTGATCGGATCCTGCAAGCAGTAGATCGACGAACCCATCATTGTCGAAATCGCGGAAAACGGATTGAATGCCAAAAAGATTCAAGTCACCCGATGTCATCCCACTAGTCGCAGTTACATCGGTAAACGTTCCATCGCCATTATTCTCCATCAAGTAACTGGGTGTGTAGTGGTTCATGACAAAGCAATCCATATCTCCGTCATTGTCATAGTCTGCGAAAGCGGTCGCCCAGGTTTGATCACCAAATCGTAGCCCAGCAGCTTGACCTACTTCGGTAAAATTATTGCTTCCATCGTTTTGAAAAAGCAAGTTGACTCTACGTGGATCGGTGAAGCTAGTCGTTCCCAACCTACATTTAGAAAGGTACATATCCAAGTCACCATCATTGTCGTAGTCAGTCCAAACGCTCGCGTAGTTTCCCGAATTCGTAGGATCGAATCCGGAACCTAGAGGTAAGGTCGTTTCAATCAAACTGTTGTCAAACACAAAGGTACCATTTCCGAGATTGCGGTAATTGCGACTTTCATCATCGTCATGGCAAGCAAAAATATCGAGCGAGCCATCGTTGTTGATATCAACCAGATTGGAGCCCTGCAAAAAGATATTGGAACTGGGCAAATTGGATTCGCTGTAATTAGTCCCGCCAGCATTGGCTCTCAGCAGCTTGATATTATTGTAAGCTCCACCAACAACCAAATCGTTGTAGCCATTGCCATCAACATCACCGACGCACAGACTCCACTCCGACCCGCCGGCGAGAGAGCCGTAATTAAAATTACTGAATGCTGCGTTGGCTGCCTCCTGATATTCGATAGATAAACTTCTAGCGTTATTCAATCGAATAATGTCATCCAATCCATCGCCATTCATATCTGCGATGCCCATAGAGACGCCGCTGCGGAAATTAGTATTGTTCAGCAAATTCGTTTGCTGAGTAAATGTCTGTGCATGAGCGCTACCAACCCAAGCCAAGGTCAATATTAAAACAGTAACAAAGCGATTCGCTTGGACCCTCTGTTCTGTTGAAAAAATTGTGTTCATAAATCTGCAATCTCCAGAGAATTCCATATAAACGGGCGATGCTTGCTGTAGAACAAGGTGCCCAAACGGATCAGCAACCAGACTAAAAAATTTCTTTAACATATTGTCGCATAAAACAGAGCACCAATGTAAAGCCGATAGCCTTTTATGGCAACTAACATAAGCGATTCCTGCGTTTGCAGCATTTCAAAATCGTTCTGACCCGAACAATCCATCACTTTCATAATTAAACCCCACATCCATGAGCAATATTCATCCCACGGTTCAACTTCGCAAGCGTCAAGACCGCCGCGCGTTATCAGGCCACTGTTGGATTTACAGTAACGAAATCGATACAAAGAAAGTCCCGCTTACAAATTTCGTGTCAGGTCAAATCGTCAACGTTGAAACCAGTGATCGGAAATGGATCGGTACCGGGTATATTAATCCGCACTCTTTGATCTCCGTTCGCATCGCCAGCCACAACAAAAAAGAACCGTTCGGGGCAGAATTGATTGCCCAGCGGCTCAAACAAGCGGCCGCCCATCGCGATGAATTTTATAAAAAACCGTTCTACCGTTTAGTCTATGGCGAAAGCGACTTTCTTCCCGGTTTGGTTATTGACCGTTTCGGAGACGTCTTCGTCGTGCAGATCAACACTACCGGAATGGAAGAGATGAAAGCTGCGATCGTAGACGGCTTGCAACGCGTGTTTAATCCGACCGCAATTCAGTTTCGCTGTGACGCTCCTCTTCGCAAGCTGGAAAATCTCGAACCGTACCGCGAGACGATCGGAACGATCCCGGACGAAATTATCGTAGAAGAAAACGGCGCGAAATTCGTCGTCGATCTGGACCAGGGACAAAAGACGGGTTGGTTCTACGACCAGCGAGAAAACCGAGGCGCATTGCTGCCTTGGGTTGAAGGTAAAACAGTAATCGACGTTTGCAGCTACGTAGGAGCCTGGGGAATCGCCGCCGCGGTTGCCGGAGCGAAACAGGTAATCTGCGTTGATGCCAGCCAGCGGGCTTTGGAACAAGTCGCGATCAATGCAAAACTGAACAACGTTGAAAGCCGCATTATTTCTGCCCACGGAGATGCGTTCGAAATCCTGAAGGGCTTAAAAAAAGACAAACAAAATTCCGACATCGTGATCCTGGACCCACCCGCATTCGTAAAGCGAAAGAAAGACCTACGCAACGGAACCGAAGCGTACACGCGCCTGATGCGCCGCGGAACTCAACTGGTCACCCCAGGCGGCATCCTCGTTAGTTGTTCCTGCTCCTACCACATGCCCAGAGAACTACTGGTTCAACGAATGAACGAAGCGGGGCAACAAGTTGAACGCAGCCTGCAAATTTTTCGAGAAGGCCGACAGGGACCTGATCATCCCGTCCATCCCGCCATGCCCGAAACGGAGTACCTGAAAGTCCTTTACGCGAGAGTAACCCGCAAGCGTTAAGGCCTAACCCACGACCGTAAGGCCGATCGCGTCTACTTGATCTTGGCGGAGACGGTTACTTCGAACCTTCCCAGAGAAGTTTCTTCAGCCACAATATTGATGTCCAAAAACATTTTGATCACATCGATCTGGGTTTCGGTGTGATCCGAAGTCGGGCCGCATACGAAGCTGCTCATCTCGCCGTGGAGTGCGGCCAGTCCCATTGGCAGTAGTAGCTGATCGGCAAGATACTCACCAACGGGCAACCCACTGTCGATGTACTTTTTGGCCTCGCGATAAGCTTTCCGAGCAACCGTTTCCGCGTCGACACCTTTCTCGCCAAAACCGGTCACGATTTCGTTAATGTACCCGCGATCCATTTCGATCATGACAACGTTTCCCGGGCCTGGCGAGTTTTCGATTTCGATCGCTTGACCTTGATTGGCCGCCCATCCGCCTTTGCGAATAACTTCGTCGACTTCACGCTGGGCGATGTCGAGCGGAAGGTTGGCGACCAAAGCGGTAACTTTCACCTCAGGAGTGTCTTCCAGATCAAAGACCTCCAGTGCTCGCAATTCTTCTCGTGGTGTGATTTTGATCGTGAACTTTCCGCCACCTGCCGGGAAGAAACCGTACGACTCGATGGACCGTTCGAACTTGGGCCCCATCTTTTCGACTTGGGGAAGATAGACACGATCTAGAAAATCATAAGGTGGCGCCATAGGGTTGTGCGTACCACCTTCGAAGCTGATCGAGGATGGCGCATCGGCGCACATCAACGCAGGCAAAACAGTTTGGGCCATCAAGGTCGCACTGCCGGCAGACTCGATCTTGAAATTATAGTCGCCCGGCTTAAGCTTGCCCGGAACAAAGGTCAGGCTGTCGGATTGAAGTTCTCCGCCGATTGCTCGAGCGGAACAGATTTCCTGAGCCGCTTTGACACAAGCAACATGTTGCCGTTTTAGTCCAGGCTTTTTACGCCCGGCACGAATGTTACGGATGGTAAAGCCCTTGCCGGTGACGACGCTTAATGCAAGTGCAGTGCGCACGACTTGGCCGCCGCCCTCGCCCATGGATCCGTCGATTTCGATCATTGTTGGTCCTGATTTCTGTTTTCTATTGGATAAGCAAAGCCCCAGTGCAACTCAGGCGACACTCGGGCTTTTCATTATTTGTGTTTTTTTGAGAGGTTGACTCAAAACTATCGGTCGACCTGTCAGCAACGCGGAATTATACACCAAACACCGCGTGAGCAATCCTAAATTCTCAGCAGAGAAAAGTCGCAGAAACATTGGATCCCAGTAGGAGGGGAAGGCAACAACCCCTCTTAATAGTCACTCGCTAAATCGCCACCGCCACCGCACCACCGTGTCGTAGATAGGCTGTTTGGGTTGGACATCGTTGCTGCAGGGGCCCACAATAAACGACTTGCTCGACTAACAAAGCGTAATTTTGAAACGCCCAGCCCTAGCCTTAACCCAAACAAGGAAACTGATGCCTGCTACCGATTTTGCACGTCGACCAGCCTCTGGTGAGTACGCCGATTACTATGACCAATACCTGAATTTGGCAACCGAGTCGGATATCGTTGCTGCGATTGAAAATCAGATTCAGGAATTTCGTGCAGTGCTGGATGACCAGCCCGAGGAAAATGTTGGCGTTTTACATGAACCTTATACTTGGACGATCAAACAAGCGCTTGGCCATGTGATCGACAACGAACGGATCTTTGGATATCGCGCAGCGCGGTTCGCCTGTGGTGATCCGACCGATCTTATTGGATACGACCAAGATGCCTTTGTTGCAAACGTTGATTACTCTTCGGTCAAAATTAGTGAACTATTGAACGAGTTGGAACACATTCGACGTGGCAATCTTTCTATGTACCGTCGCATGCTTCCAGAATACTGGGACCGAAGTGGTAAAGCGGATGGTAAGCTGATTTCGGTTCGAGCAATCGCCTATCTGCTGGTTGGTCATTTGAGACACCATTTGACGGTTTTCGAAAAACGTCTGGCATCCTAACCTTGGCAAATTTTTAATTTATAAAACGCGAGTGCCTTGTGGACAAAAAACTGCTTCTGAAAATCGTATCACGTGAAGAGTGGGCGACTGCGACCGCCAGCGGTTTGTTTCGTGGCGCAGAGATCGATCTCAAAGACGGCTACATTCATTTTTCGTCAACGGATCAGGTCGTCGAAACTGCCGCCAAACATTTTGCCGGACGTGACGATTTGCTACTGGTAGCGATCAACGAAGACAAATTGGGCGACTCGGTTCGTTGGGAAACGTCCAGAGGCGGACAGTTGTTTCCACACCTCTATTCGGAATTGCCCGTTAACCTGGTCGACCACGTTTGGGAGTTGCCTTTGAACGAAGATGGACTTCATTGCTTTCCTGACTTTAATCAAGCGATTTGATTTCGCTTGCCGCAAACAATAGTCCCGTCTATTTTCAAACCCGCCAGACGTTGCAGACTACCTTACCTAGCAGAAAGCTCAGGGCAGTGGCCACAAAATCGAACGAATTTTATTTTTCACGTGCCGGGGCTAACAAAAGCAGCTTGATCCCCTATACTCTGTGACGGAAAAGCGGTCGCCGTGCTACCCCTCATCCCTGACGGCAACTGCCTACGCACCCCCTCCTCAAACTTAATGCGTAAACAGCTTGTTTCAGATTTGAAACAACTTACTCCAAAACAACATTGGAACGCATTACTTTTCCTCCCAACACCGTTAATCAATCGACTGTTTGTCACTTTGTGAATGTCGAAGGACTTTTGGTTAACTTCACTGATCAAAAAGGATTTTAGATGACGACCGTCGATGAAATGTGGATCCGCGATGCGCGAAGAGTTATTCACGAAGGCCCGACCGACTTCTTTAAAGTCGAACAGCGAAAATACTGGATAGATCTTATTCTTTGTACCACGGTGGCTTATATCTCCGCTGCGATCTTTCTAGGAGCTCCGTTGTTTTCGTGGCAGCAAATCGTCGCGTTTCCGTTCGCAGCGTTTTGGTTATACCGAGGCAATTCGATGGTCCATGAGGTATCTCATCTGGGCAAAAAGCAATTCACCAGCTTCGGATTCTCGTGGAATCTGCTGCTCGGAATTCCAACGTTGTTTCCGTCCACGTTTTTCACAACCCATCATCGAGACCACCATTCTGGTCGACACTATGGGACTCCGCAGGATCCGGAATATATCGTCAATGTTTTTACTCCAGGCAGCATGGCCAGTATGGTTTTCTATCTGTTGCATGTAGGACTCTATCCCATATTTGTTCTGTTTCGATTCTTGTTGGCTCCCCTTACGTTGCTGAACCCAAAGCTTAGAGAATTCACGTTGCGGCGACTTTCTTCATTTACTCTGAACTGGAAGTACGAAAGAAACATCAGCCGGCTGGACCGCAAGAAATTTCTTCTGGTCGAAATGGCTTGTTGTGCTCGGGCTTGGTTGATTCCGCTTGGAATATTCATAGGCATTTCCGATTGGACTCGAATTCCCTTGATGTACCTGTTGGCAATCACGATTTTGGCTGCGAATCAAATGCGATTTTTTGCAGACCACCATTTTGAAAGTCATGGTGAAAAAATGAGCATGGCAGAGCACATTACGGACAGTTGCAACTACAGTAAAAGCGATTTCTTTACCTGGTTGTTTTTCCCTTTCACAATTCGCTTTCACGCCTTGCACCATTTGTTTCCGACCATCCCCTATCACAATCTCCCAGCAGCTCA
Source organism: uncultured Pirellulaceae bacterium (assembly GCA_964503615.1). GTDB lineage: Bacteria > Planctomycetota > Planctomycetia > Pirellulales > Pirellulaceae > CAZDBA01. Next base: position 13,718 of record CAZDBA010000067.1, on the reverse strand, counting down.
CCAACATTTGAGTGATAATTTACCAGCTGACTCGGTCTACCACTCGCTTGACCAACCGAACTGGTGGCACACATTTAAACAAACGATACAGTTTTCGAAAAAGAGCCCTGCTAAGCAAACTGCTACCAAAAGCCCGACCAAGCGCGTCGCCAAGAAGGATGCCAAGAGCGCTGCTTGAACTAACTGTAGTGCCAAGTGCGAAAATTCCAACGCGTTTAATTGTGCGATTTACTCTGTAGTTTCTTTTGGTCCGGCCGCACGTTTTTGAAGTGACTCGACCACTTCGGGCAAGGGGAAATCCAGAATCGATACGCCATCAACTCCGCGTAGTTCTTGTAACCTTCGCCAGCCACGTGTGACCAAAGCCTCTCGTTTTGCCACGTAGTCGGGATCAAGATTTGACTTGGACCACTCCCCTTCCACGACGACCGGCTCAAACTCTTCGGCAACGATAAATTGAGCCAGGTTAGGATTGCAGAGGATGTGTCGCTCCGACATCGTGTGCAGGACCTCTGGGTCGACTAATCCAATAACATATCGCAAATAAAGATCACTTTGCGCGATGTTGGCGACATCGCGGTTGCAAACTCCGCAAAAATAGCCTTCGTCACACTTGGCCATAATCGTTTCTTTCGATAATAAAATGAGTTAAAATTCGCTGAAGGACACGACATTTAGACGTGATCTTACTCACTGCGCGTCCTAGCTCAAAATCAAACTTCATTTTAGGTCATTTCTACTGATGAGTCTTTCAATGCCCAATGAATCGTCTTGCTTTCGGCAAACAGCCAGCCTCTCTTTTTTGCAGAAGATTCGACTTTCACTATTGAGTTTGGTTGTCTGTTATCCGCTCTCAGTCGTTTCAACCGCGAACGCTCAGTTGGATTTCAAGCAAAAAAAAGAGTTTACGCAGCAGGACCGATTGAGGGGCAGTATCACACCTGAACGAGTCTGGTGGGATCTAAAGCACTACAAACTGGCGTTCGAAGTTGACCCGGAAACAAAGTCTTTACAAGGCACTAACGAGATTAAATTTCTGGTCATCGAGCCTCAATCCCGAATGCAGATTGATCTGCAACACCCGTTAAAGATTACCAAAATCGAACACGGTGATTCTGAGCTCAAATTTGAGAGAGAAGGAAACGTCTACTGGGTAGATTTTACCAACGCACCAGAAAAAGAATCGGTGCAAACGATCATCGTTCATTATGGTGGTGTACCGGTCGAAAGTGAAAACCCACCCTGGAGCGGGGGAGTCACATGGCAAAAAGACAAGCTTGGCAACCACTTCATTGCCACATCGTGTCAGGGCAGTGGAGCCAGTATCTGGTGGCCCAACAAAGATCACTTATATGACGAACCTGATGAGGGAGTATCGATCAGCATTACGGTCCCAGAGGATCTGACAGCGGTTTCGAACGGTCGACTGGACAGTCAAACCCACGACCAAGCAAACAAAAAAAAGACATTCAATTGGGTCGTTACAAACCCGATCAACAACTACTGCATCAATGCCAACATTGGCAACTACGTGAATTTTTCAGACACGCTTGAGGGCGAGGCGGGCACGTTGGATTTGGACTATTGGGTACTGGAACATCAACGCGAGGTGGCTATGAAACACTTCAAGGAAGTACCACGCACGATCAAGGCGTTCGAACATTGGTTCGGCCCTTACCCGTTTTACGAGGACAGCTTCAAGATGGTTGTGGTTCCTTATGCGGGTATGGAACACCAAAGTTCGGTAACCTACGGCAACGGGTTCAAAAATGGTTACGGGGGAAGAGACCTCAGCAACACAGGAGTTGGGCTCAAATTCGACTTTATCATTGTCCACGAATCAGGTCATGAGTGGTTTGGAAATAATGTTTCAATGAAAGATGCTGCAGACATGTGGATTCATGAGGGCTTTACGAATTACTCAGAGAACCTTTTTGTCGAACATCATTTCTCCAAAGAAGAAGGAGCCCAGTACGTTATTGGCTGTCGCAGGCTGATTAAAAATGACATCCCCATCATCGGAGTCTACGATGTAAATTGCGAAGGTTCGGGGGACATGTATTACAAGGGTGGAAACATGTTGCATACGATTCGTCAAATCGTCAATGATGATGACAAGTGGCGGGAAATCCTACGGGGTATCAACCAGCAGTTTCGTCACCAATGCGTATCAACTGAACAAATTGAAGACTACATCTCCCAAGAGTCAGGAGTCGATTTTTCATTTTTGTTCGACCAGTATCTACGGACGACTCAGATTCCCCGATTGGTTTATCAGACCGAAGGACGAAAACTAACCTACCGTTTTGAAGATGTTGTAGAGGGTTTTAGCTATCCCGTAAAAACGATGATCAACGGGAACCCCAAGTGGTTGACCGTCTCCGATCTCGACCGGGAATTCACCTTGGACGAAGAAATCACATCGTTCGACATCGATCAAAATTGGTTCATCACGCTGGACCGGTTGGGCGTCGAAGACTAGACGAGCGTTCAACTTACAGACAATCCCGGCTACCGATTTGCCGCCGCAACCCCGTCAGCTCTGGCCTGGCATGCAAGGCGGAATGCTTCATCATCGCCATGTTGATGGACACTGAACGAGCGGGTCCGTCGACGGCCACGACCGTCAGTCCACTGAGCCACCCAATACCAATAGTGATATTCGTAGTCGCCTCTTTGGTCGACCTGTTGATGAAGGCGGACGCCAACGACACCTGATTTATTTCGCTTTGAAGGCGATTCCGCAAGTTCTTCGACGGTGTACTTGCTGTACTTTTCTTCAAGCTCGTCGCGAAATTCTTTCGCCGCGCGTAAAGCAGCACGACGACCACCAAATTTTTTATCAGAAAAGAATTTCTCAGTCTTCTCGCCCTTACGTTGCAAGCGAACTTCCCATCCTCCAAAAGACTTTCCAGTCTTACCTTTGGTTTCGATGCGAGAAATATTACGAGTAGGATTTTTTCGAGGCATATAAAACGATCCCGAATCGCCAGAAAGACGCCGCAGGAATGTTTGAAAAGTGAAGAACGGGGGGGGAACTTTCTGAGAACCTGCGAGGGATGAACGTTTCGCAAAGTAACAAATTCAGTTCCGGTGTAATAACTTGTATTAGCCTGTCCTCTTTTCGAAAACCCCAAAATCTATTGAGCTGAAGTTTTAAAGCCGTTCGGCCCCCCTGAAATGGGGCGGTTAAATTCCAAAGGCCAACTCGCCACTTGGTACCCTCTACCATGCAGGTGTTTTTTCAAAGCCATAAATTCTGCGAAGCTATCTGGGTAAACCCAAATTGAAATGGTTGTTTTCTCTGGTGGGCGATCGGAAAGTAAATCCATAAACTGACTACCAGAAAATAAGTGTTCCGTCGCAAGCTCTCCCAAATTTGGATCTGTGGGAAGAATTACAAAGTGATCGAATTTGATTGCTTCTCGAGTCACGGTCCCAGTTGGCCCATCGGATTGGACTTGCTGTTTCATTAGCTTGTACTGTAGGCGATAGTTGTGGATCGGGCCCACTGTTGAGACCGTTTGATTGGTACGCTCCAACTCTTCCGAAACGACCTGCCACTGAGATTTCATCTCGTCAATTAACTCATCCATCGGCACATAGGAAATCCGCCCGCCAGACAGTCGAAAGTGCGCCTCTTCTGTGAACACTGTTTTTGCGATGGGAGTTGGAAAGTGCTCTATCGTTTCAACTTTGAGTACTTCGTTAACATGGTTTTGTCTGGCAGCCAACTCCTGCTGAACGCTCGTCAGCTGTTGCTTTAATTCTGAAACGACAACTTGTGCATCGAACTTCTTCTTCTGATGGCTTTGCCAGTTTGCCGTCTCTGATTCGATATTTTGCCGTACTTGTTCCAACACCATCAGCTTTCCATGTCGCTCGTCGGCCAATGCTTTGGTCAACCTTTTTTCTTCAGCAATGTCATTTTCGAGTTGGTGATTGTCAGTCGTCATTTTGCTGACCAGAGAACGAACTTGCTTCAACTCCGTTTGCTTTTGCAAGTATTCTGAAGCAAGATCTTCGGCAACAGGTACATTTGTACTCGCCGATTTAGCTTGAGCACTCACGATCACGACAAGGATAATTAGAATGCCAACCAAATTGGCAACGATGTCCAGAAACGAGTCTTGCCCGCCAATCGCGTCATTTGAATTTTGAGTTCGTCTACGCACCAGTGAGTTCCTTATCTCAAAGCTCAATCAATTCAACGTCCAAACCGCTTCCCTGAAGAAGGATTCGCAGGTCTCTGGCTCTTTGCAGACCACCTGGTAAAACGTTAATTTTCAATTCCGGCTTCCAGTACCCCCCAGTACCGGCAAAGCCCCACAAATCGATCTTTTCCCAGATTGCACTAACGAAAGGATCGATCGCGGTTTCGGTTTGCCCATTGATCGCAACCACCGTTTGTGTATCGCTCAGGCTGGTTTTGGATTCAACGACCAGTTTTTCAGCAGTGCAGTAGACCGTAATCGGACGGCGGTAGACCGTTCCGCCTTCGGTACGGCTTGGTAGAGCCCAATCTTGTCCGCGAGAGTTGGCTATGCTGTCTAGTGAGTTTCCAACCGCCGATCCTCCAACCACTCCCGCTCCGGCTGATTGAGTTGAATTCTGAGAATGGCTGTTTCCGTCGAAGTCAGTCGCAGCTGAACTAACCTGGCTAGCCGACGCGGTTCCATCGTGATGACTTTCCCAATTCGTTTGTTGAGAAAATTCGAAGTTGTCGCCGGCAGTTGTTTCCGAACCACCTGTTTCCGTCCGGTTGTCATACGAATCGAATACGGCCTGCTCCGCTGCTGTTCCTTCGAACGAGAACCCACCGTTCTTGCTATCGACCGTCAGGCCTGCGTACTGTCCACTTCGACGTTTCGCACGGTAGCCCGAACTCGATTCTCCGCTGGCCCCGGTCTGAGATCCAAATCCACCACCTTGTGCGATCGCCTGCGAGCGAAAAGGCTGCGCACGCTGTTTCGCTTTGGTGACTGCTGCATTTATCTCATCTTGAAGTTGAGGATCCGGTTCGCCAAACTCAAGCATGAGAGTTTCATCAACCAACTCATATCCGAATTCATCTTGCCAGCTTTGCATTGCATGGCGGGCTAGCGCATAAGCACGTGCACCACTGGGACGCACTACCAGCAAAGGATACGGGTCACCCTCGGGTCCATCAATCTCATACCGCTGCCAGTAATCACGGATGGCAATCAAAGCTGCATCGAGTGGATTTCCGGGACCTACCGGCTGTCGAAAATCGTCAACGGTCAGCGTGACTTGCTGAGGTTGTAAAACAAGTTTGTTCTCAAAGCATTCAATATAGATCGGTCTGCGCCCCGTGGAAGTTCCAGAATTGGAGGGCACAATCGAGTAAGACCGAGTTTCGACGGGCGGTGTATCTTTCAGCTCTTCCACTTGAACCGTTGCAAACGCGATCTGCTGGGAAAGCAAATCAGCTTCGGCCTCCAATTGAGACAGATTCATTAACGACTCTTCTTGTGATTGGCGCTCCAGCAGCGTTTGTTTTTGGACAAGTTGCTCCGCTTGCTTGTCCAAATTATCCAATGTTGTTTGGACATGAGCACGCCTCGCACGTGCGTCTCGTAGGCGTGCAATCAGATCGGGACGAAACTCTTTCAAACCGTCATGGCGGAGATCTTCCTCGTTGAGCGAGTCCTGAATAGCATCGATCTTTTCTTGAATACCAGCTCGTTTTGCCTGGGTCGTTTTTTGAGCTTCAAAGTCCGCAGCGCGAACGGCGACGACCAGCAGTACAACTAGAATTCCCATCGTGCAAATGAGAACGGCCAAAAACGGGAACAGACTTACCGCGTATTGGCTGGAGTCTTTTCTGCCCCGCTTCATGCCGCACGTCTTGTTTGCTTGGAAATTCGAAGATGGAAAGGAGTGGGATCGGCTTCCTTTTGTTCGCCTGCCGCCAGTTGTGACTCGACAATTTGCTTACCAAGCTTACGATTCAAATCGATAATGACCGAGTTCAAGCTGGAAAGTGTCGCTTCCAGACGTCCAGTCGTTGCCAGGCCGTCCAGGTTCTTGTTGAGAGCCGTTTGGAACTGGCCAACGTTTTCCAATTTTTCAATCAACTGTTCCAGCAACTGGGTATGCTTGAACAAACCAGACTGCTGACCACTAATTTGTCGGGCGTTGTCACTCATCGTGATCTGCCACTGCTCCCAGCGATTGGCAAGACTTTCATCTGCTTTGCTGATCGCTTGAGCCAAAAGGTCGGCCATGTTCTCCACAGAGTCATCGATGGCACTGCCAAGATTTGCCCGAATTTGTTCGTGAGTTTCGGCTGAGGCAATCATCCATGCATCCTCAGCGCGGTCAAACGACGTCCGCCAGATCTCCGCTTGTTTCTCAACACTGTCTCGAGCTGCGATCAGAACTTGCCGACCAATTCGTTCCATCGTTTGGACTGCCGAATCAGGCTTGCCCGTAAAATCAAACTGACGCGAGATCTCATTTCGAGCTCGCAAATCAACTTGATCCAGCAACTGCATTTCAAATCGTTCGACGAGAAAGGTGCAGAACATCAGTACGATCGAAAGCCCAAGCGCCAAAGCGGTCGTATCAAAAGCCACATACAAACTGGCTTGCAAACTGCCCATTACAGCGCCAAAGTCGTTGTCAGGACCGATGTTCAGTCCGCCCAACGCTTGGGAGATACCCAGAACGGTGCCCAAGAAACCCAACATTGGCATCGCCCAGATCATTATCCGCACTAACGAGTAACGTTGTGTTTGGGCGTGATGGTCGTTGTCGGAAAGATATTTTAGCTCTTCCTCAACATTGGTTGCTGATCCAGAACGATCAACAAACTCAACGGCCGCATACAATCGCTTCCAAAGATAGTGCTCCCGAACGTTGGCAGGCATCGCTTCGAGCGTTTTGAACTTTCCGATGTTCGATCCGGATTGGATTTCCTCTAATGTTGCCGAGTCGTTGTCGGCTGAATCCAATGTTTGTTCCAAGACCTCGACGTCATTGCCCAGCGAATCGGAATCCGATTCGTCCAAGTTAATCCGTTGCTCCCAACGAAACTGGTCAAAGATGTTCAGGGCGATCATGATCAGCGAAGCACCGCCGACAAAGAATAAAGCCGACGTGAGCTTGGAAATCGGATGTCCTGTGAGATATCGAGTAATCGTCTCACTACCGATCAAGTCGTTTTGGATTGCGGCTGAAAGTCCCATATACAACATCGCACCGATGGCCAAAGGCATCACCAGGGAGGGCATAACAGACATCCAACTGTTTGAACGCTTCACGTTATTTCACGGCTTCTTCTAGAGTGTGTAGCAATAACTCTCTGTGACACGTTGTCGTGTCGATGATCAGATCGTTGTCTAAGTCATCGGCAAAGGCACGCCACTCAGTAAAGCTTTTGCAGAACAATTCGTTAAGTTTTTCGTTAAAGATTACCAAGATGGATTTGATGGCAAAATTGTTAGAATTTACCAAAGAGGTAAACCTTATGGGCCGATACCTCTTTGTGTTGAGCGAATGCATTAGCGAAAACAAACGTACAAACCCGGGGGGGTATCGCCCGAGTCAGTTGGAAACAACGGCTCGGGCTTATTTTTTGCGCCAACCTCAACACAACAATGCGTTTACCTGATCGACCCACTGGAGTTTTCGCTTGGAAAGTTCCAAAATACCGGCATCACTCCGTAGCCACCGTAGCTTGGGCACCTTGCCCGAGAACGACAAGCTTTTCTCCTGACCTGCTTTACTAGAAGGCAGTCGAACGCTAGCGAAGACACGATGAATCCTGAATCTGTTGCCCCCGAAAACGCGCCCCCACGCTGGCTAACCTGGTTACGTCTGGGCCGCGTATCCAACCTGCCGTCCGCGCTTTCGAATATCTTGATGGGATACTTGCTGGTCAATCCAAGTTGGCATCCGATTGGGATCGTTGCGCTGTTGTTGGTAGCCAGCGGTTGTCTTTACACGGCCGGAATGATCTTCAACGACTACTTTGATGTCGAGCGTGATCGTGAGCACAGCCCGAACCGGCCTTTGCCTAGCGGTGAAATCACAAAGCGATCGGCACTCAACGTGGGCGGAGTTTTGGTCGGCATCGGATTAACTTGTTCGTATCTAGCGGGAACTGGGGCAACGGTTCCTAAATCGCTGGTTGTCGCCGCAATACTGACCGCGTTTATCTGGATGTACGATAGTCTACTAAAGCGAACTCCTCTTGCGCCTCTGGTAATGGGCGGCTGTCGGACTCTGAATATTTTGTTAGGAGCAAGCTTGGTTCCAGGCGAAGCCAGCTTTGTATCTGCGACGACTTTTTGGGGATTCGGCTTACCCGTGTGGTGGGTGGCGCTGAGTATCGGTTTGTTCGTTACCGGAATTACAACGTTCGCTCGCCACGAGCATCAGCAGCGTAGCCCGACTGTGAATCTCGTCTTCGGATTCGTGCTGATGTTATTGGGATTGGTTGGATTGGCAACCGTCTTTCTTTCACACCCCCAGTTGGTAGCAATTAACCGAGTTCGTTTCAGCAGCTTTTTCCCTGCGTTCATTGGGCTTCTGTCGTTCACAATCTGTCGTAGCGCCGTGATAGCAATTTCAAATCCACAACCCGTGCGAGTCCAAGCAACAATCATAACTGCCCTCCGCAGCCTGATAATTCTGGACGCTTGTGTTGTACTTCTGTTTTCCAACGGCAACGTTTTCTACCCCTTGGTGGTCGCAAGTTTGATCGGAGTGTCGTTGCTAGTGGGAGCAAAGATTCGACAAACGTAAACTGTAAATACTCGAAACCAAATAAAACTGGTTTATTCTGATAAGAATGCGGCTATCATTGATTAGGGAAGTCGTACTACTGCCTTTCACGCGGGCTTTTCACTGTGGCTTTTGGCAATTTCAAATTGATCGGGATTACTTTTGAGACTTGGCTATAACACCAACGGACTGGCTCATCATGATCCGATTCAGGCAATTGAGTTGCTGGCGGATACGGGCTACGAAAGCGTTGCGTTTACGATCGACCATGGGTGGCTGAGTCCCAAAGACCCCGCGACGCCTGTTCTTTTGGAGCGATTAAAAGCGAAATTGGACGAGCTGAATTTCTCCAGCGTGATCGAGACGGGCGCACGATTCCTGCTGTCGCCGCGCCAAAAACACTTCCCAACACTTATGGAGAGCGATCCAGAACTCGTGCAGCAGCGGATCGACTTTCTTAAATACTGTATCGATACTGCTGCGATCCTTGGTAGTGATTGTGTTTCGATCTGGTCGGGCAAGCAACCCAAGGATTTGGACTTTCACCAAGCAATGGACGTGCTGGCCAAGTCGTTAAAAGTCGTTCTGGACTATGCTGAGGAGCAAAACGTTGAGGTCGGATTCGAGCCCGAACCTGGTATGCTGGTCGACACGACAGGACGTTTCGAGCGTTTGATTCACCTCGTCGATTCGCCTCGCCTCAAAATGACGATGGATATCGGGCACCTGTTTTGTCTAAGCGAGATTCCGATCGCAGGCTTTATCGAAAAATGGGCTGACCGAATCGTGAACATACACATCGAAGATATGGTGGCCGGCGTGCATGAGCATTTGATGTTTGGCGAAGGACAAATCCATTTTCCGCCAGTCATCGAATCGCTTGCCGAGGTTGGCTACCAGGGCGGCGTGCATGTCGAACTCAGCCGTCACAGCCACAACGCCGCCCAGATCGTCAAAGAATCGTTTGATTTCCTAAACCCGATTTTGCAAGAAGTATTGTCGACTCGATAGCTGCCCGTTAGGCTTCAATTGTTTACTCGGTCGATTTTCGATCGCCTCCGTTCAAGAGCCAGCCATCTGCCAATAGCATGTCCAAACATTTGATTTTTCTGACGATCCCCGCGCTGCGGAATTCCGACTTGGCCCTGATGCCAAATTTGATGTCGCTGTTTTCCGGGGGCAACTCTGGCTCGAAGACTCGCTTAGAACACAGCTTTCCGGCCGTAACCTGGCCGGCCCAAGCAGCGATGTTAACTGGCAAACTGCCATCAGAACATGGTGTAACGGCAAACGGCTTTTATTGGCGGGAAAGTCAAAAGGTGGAGATGTGGACCGCTTGGAACGAAGTTATCCAAGCTCCGCAATTGTGGGATAGCCTGCGCGATGTTGACTCTCAACTCACTTCGTGTGCCTGGTTCCCGATGCTCAGCAAAGGTTGCTCAGCCGACTACGTTTGTATGCCCGCTCCGATTCATCAACCTGACGGTAGCGAGGATCTATGGTGCCACACGAAACCGCAAGAGTTCTACGGCGAATTACTTGAACAGTTAGGCCACTTTCCCCTAAAACATTTTTGGGGACCATTGGCCAACATCATCTCCTCGCAATGGATCGCCGATAGCGTCGTGCGATGTGCGGAAAAGTTCCAACCGAACTTTTTCTACATCTATTTCCCTCACCTCGATTATGCCGCTCAGAAAGATGGACCTGATAGCGATGCAGCGATGAAGGCGGTCGCTGATTTAGACCAGATGCTGGGGCCGTTCATTGAACAAATGAATTCCGCACTCGCTGGCAACCAAATCGACTGGATGGTTGCAAGTGAATACACCATCACCCCGGTCGATCATGTGACCTTTCCCAATCGAATTCTGCGCAGCGCGGGTTTATTAAACGTAGTCCAAACGGACGAAGGTGAACTGATTGATTTTGCCAACAGCAAAGCTTGGGCGCTGGCCGACCATCAATTTTCTCAAGTCTACGTTCGGGATGCAGACTCCGATACGATCGCCCAAGTTGTAGATTTGTTTTCGAACGCAGAAGGCTTCGACCAAATTCTGGCGATGGATGATCGAAAGTTGATTGGAATGGATCATGAAAGGGCAGGGGAGGTGGTTTTGCTTTCGTCCAAGAACAGCTGGCAGGCTTATTACTGGTGGAACGAGGATTCACAAGCTCCCAAGTTCGCCCGTACTGTCGACATCCACAAGAAACCGGGATACGATCCCGTTGAGTTGCATGTAGATATGGCAACCCGCTCGATTCCGTTGGACGCAACATTGATCAAAGGGTCGCATGGCCTGCCATCAAAAGATGATGATCAAAAAGGCGTTTTACTGAGCACGACCGACGTATTACAAGAAGAACAGAATACAGATACTGCAGTCTACGACATCGTGATTGAACACTTCCAGAATTAGCAGCTCGAAGAATCGTTATGAACAAGATCGAGTTTCGAAAACTTGCAATTCAGCGACGTAATGCGATTCGCAGGCGGGATGAAAAAAGTCACAACATTTCAGAACGTGCGGAGGCGCTGCCCGAGTTCATTTCGGCAAAGCATATTCTTGCCTACTTGGATATTCGCAGCGAAGTCAAAACGCGACAGATCGTACAACGGATTTTGGATGCACCCCAAAAGTCGTGTTACATCCCGTTTTGCGTTGGCCAATCGCTGAGGATTTTTCCGTTAACTGCTTGGGAGCAACTGGAGAAAAAGTCGTTTGGCATTCTGGAGCCGAAAGACGAAGAAATCCAGCAGCTTGATGCAGACCAGCGATTCCCAATCGACTTGGCATTGGTCCCTGGCGTTGCTTTTGATCGGGAATTAAATCGAATAGGCTATGGGGCCGGGTACTTTGATCGTTTGCTGAGTAACGATATCCCGAATGCAAACCGAATCGCACTCGCCTTTGACGAGCAGATTGTCACGAGCGTTCCGAAAGAAGATTTTGATATCCCGATGCACCGAATCGTCACGGACAGCGAGACAATCGGACCAAGAAAACACTAGATTGGGACCTCTGTTCTTTAGGGGCCAATTACTATGCAGCCTTTTGGAGACAGTGCGTCGTCTAGCTGCAAAAACCCTTCATCCGAAATCTTACAACCGGTGATATTCAGGTATTTGAGATTGGGCAGTTTCAACAGGTCTTCGATCGCGTCGTCGTTGATGGGAGCGTTGGAACCGATATGCAACCATGTCAGTTGAGGCATCTTGGTCAACTGTTTGATTGAAGCATTGGTGATATTCGTCTTGTCCAGGTTCAATCGAGTTAACGTCTTTAGCCCGGCCAATTTCTCGACCAAGTCATCGCCGACCTGGGTACTCCAGAAATTCAAATCTTTGATCTTTTTCATTTTTGCGAATTGCTCGCTGGCAGCATCTGTCACACCGGGTGAATTCGTCTCACTTAAATCAAGCTTGACCACCGCGGGAGCCGCAGCAAGCATCTTAATCGCCTCGTCCGAAATTTGAGTGTCGCGTAGATTCAAGAACGACATGGTGGGAATGTTTGCAAGAGTCCGAATGCCATCGTCACCCACTGGCGTGCGAAACAAGTGGACTTCACGCAACTCTTTCAGGTCGGCGAGTTCTTTAATCCCAGCATCGCTTACTGGAGTGTCGTTCAGGCCCAAGACTCTTAGGGACTTCATCTTGGCAACCGACTTCATCCCTTCGTCGGTGATTTGTGGTCCCCAGACTTTCACGAAAACCAATTCCGGCAGCTCGCTCAAAACCGCAAGCCCTTCATCAGAAACGCGATTGCAATCACTCAGGTCAATCGCCTTTAACGACTTCAAATTTCGAAGGTGTTGGATGCCCTCATCGCCAACACGAGTCTGCCCACAACGCAGCTGCTCAAGTCCTTCCATGCTGCCGATCACTTCCAGGCCGTCGTCCGAAACATCGCTACGAAACAGCTGTAAAAACTTCAGGCTCTTGAGCTTCTTAAGCTTTTTGAGTCCGCGAACCGTAACAGGAGCCTTTTCCAGATCGATTCGCTCCAGTTTTTCCAGCTTTGAAAGTGCCGTAAACGTTTTGCCATCAACATTGATTCCGTTCAAACTGATGTGAGTCAAATTCGGAAACTCGGGAAGCAGTTCAATGAGATCGTTATTCCGAGTCGACGAAAGATCGACATGGGAGACAAAACCAGAGGTTGAATCCTGCTTCCAAAGTGCACCACCGTCTTCCAACTGATTGATCAATAACGCTTCCTGAACCAACAGTCGATTATTCTGCTGTAGCGAGGTGACTTGCTGTTCTAACCGCTGGATCCGCGCCGCCAAATCGGCAGGAACTTTCGAAGTCCCGTCTTTTGTGCTCGCCTGTTTTTCGAGTTGCTCTTCGATTTTCTGGAGCTTGTCTTTAACAAACAATTCTGAATAGTCGGTTTCGCAACCGGCAACCAAGACGACCACCGCGAGTAACGCAAACATGCCAACTCTTCCAGCTTCGATATTAGAGACAAACTCTTTCCAGCTTTGCATCAACTTCCTCACTACGGCCTGTCGGTGATCGGTGAAATTTCACAGGCCCTGCTGTCAGAGCCATTTGGGAAAATTAGCCTACTAGATATCCAACCGTTTTCAATTTCATTGACCGAATAACCGTCATTTTCGTTACAAATTCCCAGTTGCAACCACTACGACCGGTACAAGTTACCGACTAACCTCGCTTTCGCCAATCGTTACGACCTGAGCACCGACCGTTTGTTTCAGGGGGATTTGCTACGAGTCCGATGAGGATCGTAACGCTTATGCGCTTTTTCTCAATAATACGGCTGGCTGGCATTACCGATCATGACCCCAAAACTCTTCTTAGTGTTTTCTGTTTCCCTGATGCTGCTTTCCAGTCAGGCAAAAGCCCAACAGGTTCCTGCGAAACAGGTCAGTACGGCAAAGGCTAAAACAGCCAGCGCAACAAAGGCATCAGCCAAAACCGCAAAAGCTGCAGCGAAAAC
>CAZDBA010000066.1:18774-25176 GCA_964503615.1 uncultured Pirellulaceae bacterium | reverse complement strand
ATAGTCTTGCTCCTCCCGCATGCACGCTGCGAGCAAGTGCGACCCGAAGGCTGGAAACTGGCTTCTCTTTTGCGTCCGCCAGTGACAGGACCAATTCTCGTTGAGGCATTCGACGCGGACGCTGCCGAAACTGGTTGGTGAGAGGTACTCTATTGTAGAACGTCGTCTCAGTACATTTTAGTGATTGATGTATTGTTTAATTTTCCTTCAAGGCTTTCTCAAAGGACTCGTATGTTGTCATTTCTAGTTCGGTTTTGATGGTTCCGAAGCTCGATTCCATGAATGCGTTGTCATAACAATCTCCGGTGCGACTCATGCTTTGAAGTATCGGCAGGTCGAAAATATCACATGGAACAACCTTTTGAGAAGAGCACGCCAGAGTCATTTATTGAAGGATAAATTCTCTGTAACAATTTTGGTCGGTACCCGCTTCTAGATAGATACGATCTAGACTTCAATCTAATGCAGAACTGAGGGATGCGGTGAAAGAATATATCAAACTAATATTTGCATTCGTTTTGGGTGTTTTTCTCTGCCAATATGTTTAGCGAAGGAGCGAATAGAAACGATGAGGCCGAAAAAAACGCCGCATGAAAATGCGGCGTTGTCTTTTCGATCCGAGTTAGAGGCTAATCTCAATCACTATTCTTTAGACATCGGTTTATCTTGAATGTCGATCGCGTACAAGCGAGCTCGATCCGAGATATACATTCGACCGTTGGCGATCGTTGGAGTGCTGTAGATCGAAGAATAGTTAACGGTATCGAATTCTTTAAGAACAGTTGCTTCTTTTGCATCCGCTTTTAGAACTGTGAGTTTCCCGTCTTCGTTTCCGATGAACACTTTTCCGTCGGCTACCATGGGAGAGCCCCATACTCCGCTGAACAGGTCATGGACCCAATTTCGTTTGCCAGTTTTAAAGTCCAAACAATGGACGTATCCGCTCAAGTCGGCCGCGAAACACAAACCGTCACTGATGGCAACGGTTGACATCGTGCGGCGAAAAATCTCTTCGCCCTCTTCATCAACACCACCATAGTGCCAGATCGCAGCAGAGTTTGGATTGGGCTTTCCTGGTTTTCCGATTTCGCCAAGTTCCGGACTGACGTCGCCCGTTTTTGTGGCATCGATTTTCCACAAGTGGCCGACACCTTCGCCATGCTCAGGATCCTGACCAACAGCTAATACCACCGTGTTTTCGTAAAACACAGGTGTCGCAATAATCGCATTTCGAGTTCCTGCACCACCCAACTCCCAGCGGGTGTCTTTAGGGTTCAAGTCGAATTTCCAGACGATCTCACCTGTCATACCGTCCAGAGCGTACAGCCAACCGTCTCCACCCGGGCAGTAAACCTGAACTTTGCCATTCACCTCACCGACAGCAGGTGAACCCCATTGACCGTGCAAAATCGTGTCAAACGGCTCGTTGTTTTCCCAAACAACTTTGCCCGTTTCTTTATGAACACACAAAAAGCAAGGAGCACGAGGCGAAGGGATTTCCAAGTGAGCTTCATCAACACCGTTGGATGTCAGCAAATAAACGTGATCGCCATGAACTACGGGGGAGCTAGTGGCAAGGTTATGAGGAAAGACACCAAGGTCTTCGATCATGTCCAGAGACCAAACAATGTCCGCATCCTGTTTTTCTTTGTCAACTTCGTCTTGAACTTCGCCGTCGTTCTCGTCGTCATAGAAACCTTTTGTATCTAAACACATCAACTCGCAACGATTGGTAACGACCCACATCCGTTCGCCTTCGATATGCGGAGCAGAACAGATACCTTGCAGTGGCCAGTCACTTACACGGCCGATAGGAAGTTTTTCACGAGTGAGCTGCCAGAGGAATTCACCGTCGGCTTCGTTAAAGCAGAGCATGATGCCTCGATCACCTTTGTGGTTCTCTCGGTATTCAGCTCCGTTGTTCGTGCCCACGTACACCTTTCCATCAGCAACGATCGGATTGCCGTAGGTCTGTGAGCCCAATTGAGCTGACCAAGGCACGTTCGTATTTTCGCGAAGATCAAAATCCAAGCTGATTCCGATCGCGCCACTCACCATATTCCGGCCTGGAGTTCCGCCCCACAACGGCCAATCGCCGGTGATCACAGGCTCCGATTCCTCTGCCGGCGCGAGGTCCATGGAGCCAGAACTATTTCCGGCTTTATCATCCTCGGTCGTTTCGCCAGCGTCCGTTTTGTCAGCGTCCGTTTTGTCTTTCGAATCCGACCCTTTGGTATCTGCTGTCGAAGGCGAGTCAGCTGGAGTACTACAGCCGGTCATGTATACCGAAACGCAAACCATGGGCACTACGGCAAACCAAGCTGCCAAAGTTCGTGTCCAATTCATCGATTATCCTCAAGTAAATTTTTTGTGTCGTGTTTGTGTGTTTAAGGTGCTGACTCCGATGATTCAGCTCACTCGTCAAAGGTGACTTTAACGTTGTCGAACATGCAGTCGGTCGTGGCATAGTAGTAAAGCCCTGGACTGCCAGTCATATTTGGGTGGGGATCAACCGCTTTGAGTGTCCACTCGGCCGGTTCTTCCTCTCCCGTTTTCCAGACTTTGCAAAGTACGTTCGCCTGCTCGTCAGCGAGCTCGACTTTCATTTTCATCGTGTACCACGTATCCGGATCAGTTCTGTACTTTGCCTCTTGAGCCATTCGCAGGTGGGGCTGCCAACTACGCACACTCAATTTGCCTTTGTTTCCCTGGATAATGAACGTGTATCGGTTGGCGACCAAGCCGATACTTGGAAGCTGACGACGCTCTTCGGTCATTCGAACATCTGCCTGAATCGTATAGTCGGACATATCTTCGGTACCAAGCCAAACGGTATGGCTTGGACGACCTTTCGCCTTTCCAATCCCCGCAGCTTTCATCACGGTATTCCCGTCCAGATCAAACGGTTTGATTTTGATATGAGCACGTGTCCATGCCGGTGGAACGGCGATCCCCTTGAACTCTTCAAAGTCCCAACTCCACTGTTTGTCGGTTGAAAACGATCGCACCCGAGCGGTCGCGGTCGTCTTGCCGATCGTAGCGGTGATGTTACCCGCAAAGTTTGACGCGGCAGCTTCTTCTGGTACCCAGACCGTCATGCCCTCGACAACCAGTTCACCGACCGGATCAGACAAAACCAACTTGGCATCTGTCACCTTTTTGATAAACCGACCGTTAGCGTCAAAGGCATGGAGTTCATACTCTTGCTTTTCGCCCGGAATCAGAACGGTTTCGAAAGGACGAAGTTGCAGCGTATCGATCACGTCAGTGCCCGCCGTTTCTTCAGCAAGCGGTTCTGGTTGGCCGCCTTGAGCCGTTGAATCTGCGGTGCCAATGCAGATCGTACGGTCACGAGTCACGAAGAACACACGCCCGTTTGAAATGGCGGGGGAAGCATAAATCTCGTCCAGTCCGAGTCCTTCTTCGGACGCCTTGAGCTTGACCGATGAGACCGTCTCGCAACCATCGCGCGAAGGTTTGACCACGTGGATGTTGCCGTTAACTTCAGTCACATAGATTTTTCCATCGGCCCAAACTGGTGAGCCTTTTCCTACCGTACCGAGATCGTGCTCCCAGAGACTGTCACCCGTTTTCGAATCAAAAGCCAACAAATTGCCAGTGTCTGTTACGACGTAAAGGATCGAATCTTTAACCAGCAAACCGGTAAAACCGGCTTTGATACCGTCGACTCGCCAGACGCTTCCCGATTCGGTGATATCTCCTGTACCGGCAGTTGCGTCGATACATTGGATCCGGCCAAACTCGTTATTGTCGATATTGTCTTCACCATGCGAGATATAAACCAGATTCCCATCGGTAACCGGGGATGCATTCAGTGCGTTCAGTGAAAGGTGAAAGCCCCAAATCGGCTTTCCCGTTCGGGCATTCATTCCATAGATGCCTCCGTCTGAATTTCCGCCGATCAACATTCTCTGACCGTCGATCACCGTTACGATCGGCACCGAGTAATTTGTGCTTTTCGGGGGGTTGGTTCCAGGCGCCGAAACCCATTGCAGTTCACCCGTTTTTTTATCAAATGCGTAGTAATAATGTTTCGGCGCGGGCCCTTTCATGTCGCCCCAACTGACAGCCAGAAAACTGACAATCACTCGATCTTCGTCGATAATCGGTGTTTGTGTTCGTCCACCGTAGCCGGAGATCTTGCCATATTTCTCTAACATTGAGTGTTCCCAGACGACGTTTCCATCGGGATCATAACATCTAAAAACACCACTTACCGAGTGAACATAGACATATCCGGTTTCTTTATCACCACACATGTGCGCCCACCCGACTCGTCGAGTTGGGATATCAGTCTGAAAGACGTTGAATTCGTCTTGCCACAGTTTTTCACCTGTTTTCGCATCCCAGCAAACCACCTGCTCTCGGGCATGGATTTTTTCTTCCGGGTCATTGATATCGTGGTGGGTTCGGCAATTTAAAAAGACACGATCGTTGAGTACGATCGGCGTAGCACGCCCGCCAATGTCCGACGTCCAAAGAACGTTGGTGTCATCTTCCAAAGACCACTCGGTAGGTAGCCCTGTCTCTCGCGAGATACCATTTTGCTCTGGACCGCGCCAATTTGCCCAGTCTTGTGCTGAGAGTTGTGTAGCGAATGCCAACAGGCCAACAAGGAAAATACTGAAAACTGGTTTCATGTTTGGTTTCTCTTGGGTTGGTGCCCAATCTGGACACGTTAAAGCGTTGCGTTTACGAGGCTTGCTCAAATTATCGGTTACGTTTGATACGACAAATCGGCGAAAACCGCTGTCGGATTAGTGCCTTAATCTAGCCGAATACGACTCACTTGTCACGGATTCACACTCACTTAACCCGCTTCCTTCATAACGGTTACTTGTGAATCTGACTTGAAGAAGCAATTTGACGAATTTTTTTGGCCAAGCGTGCACGTTTACAGATTTGGCGGATGTTATCTCTGGAACAGAGGGTCTACGAACTGAATCGAAACCAACAAAAAAACTGGGCATTTACATGCCCAGTTTTGTGTCTATTGGCTTATTCCTGATCAAGTAGATTTTAGCCTACTGCAACCCGTTGGAATGAGGTCAGTTCGGCATCGGCCGAAAAGTCCTTGATGGCTTCAGCCACTGTTTTGGAATCGTCCAAAGCAAAGACTTGGCTAAGCAAACAACGCTCCTGATCCAACAATGTGTTGTCGCTGATGAAACGTTCCAGTTTACCCGGTACGATTTTGTCCCAGATTTTTTCTGGCTTTCCTTCAGCCTTCAAGCCTTCTTTGATGTCTGCTTCGGCTGCCGCCATCACTTCTGGCGTCAATTGCAGTTTGCTTACGTATTGTGGAACGTTCTTTTGAGGCTTACCAAGATTCTCAGCAGCGTTGAGTTCGTTTTCAGCAGTGATCTGTGCCTGGATCGCCTCGGTTTCCTTGGCCACCAACTCTGCATCGAACTCCTCAGGACTCATGATCGAAGGCGCCATCGCAGCAATGTGCATTGCTACACTTCGGAAGAAATTGGGAGCCTCGGCATTGCCACCGCCTTTGTAAGAAACCAGGACACCGATCTTACTACCAGCGTGGACGTAGGACGCGATGCTGTCGCCTTCGATTTTCTGGCATGAGGAGACTTCTATTTTCTCGCCAATCTTGCCCGTTTGCTCGACCATCTTTTCAGCGATCGTTCCACCTTCGAATTCAAAAGCGTTGAACTCATCTTTGTCAGCAGGTAATTTTTCCAAGGCCAGATCTGCCAGTTGGTTTGCGAAGGCGATGAACTCATCGTTCTTGGCAACAAAGTCAGATTCGCAACCCAATGCGAGAACGATTCCAACTGTTCCAGCGTCATTGGTTTTGGTAACAACCAGGCCTTCGTTGGCGTCACGGTCAGCACGCTTGGCAGCGACCTTTTGGCCTTTTTTGCGAAGGTATTCCATTGCACCTTCGATATCGCCACCAGATTCAACCAGAGCTTTTTTGCAGTCCATCATGCCTGCACCGGTGGCTTTTCTTAGTTCACTAACGTCTTTCGCGGAAATCGTAGACATTCTTTTCCTTCTCGTTTTCTTCTGTCGATTTTGTGATTAAAGGTTCAAAGTTAAAAAGGCAGTTAATGAACTGGTTCTATCTTTACTGGTTCATTCATGCCTGAAAGGAGTACCCAGTGACTAAGTCACCACTTCGGTCGTTTGGGTTCACTAAATTGGATCCAAGATCAAGAGCCAAGTTAGACTCAAGACCTCGCATCATCCACCGGCCCGCAAGGTTCCGGTTCCTATTCTGAAGCTTTTGGAGCTTCGGTCGCAGCAGCCGCTTCGGCAGCCCCGGTCGCAGTAGCTGTAGCAGCTTCGGCTGGAGCAGTCGCAGGCTCAGCGGCGGCAGCAGGAGGTGTCGCAGCAGCAGGCTTCGCAGCTGGAGACTTC
>CAZDBA010000066.1:11941-18674 GCA_964503615.1 uncultured Pirellulaceae bacterium | reverse complement strand
CTTCGCAGCTGGAGACTTCCCAGCAGCTGGCCCCTTCTTCTTTCCGCCCTTATCCGATCCTTCGTTCTTGGCGACAATGTTTTTAGCTCCGGCCAATACCGCATCAGCAAGATGGGTGACGATCAATTCGATCGAACGAATTCCGTCGTCGTTACCTGGAATCGGCAAATCGACATCGTCTGGGTTACAATTCGTATCGATCAGGGCCAAAGTCGTGATACCCAAACCTCGAGCCTCACGGATCGCATTCTTTTCCTTGTTAGGATCGACAATGATCATCGCTTGTGGCAAACGATTCATTGTGCGGATACCGTTCAGGTTTCGGTACATTTTTCGGTACTCACGATTCAAGGACGATTGCATCTTCTTTGAGTAAGTCTGCAATTCTTCACCGCCACGAATCTTTTCAAGCTCTTCCAAACGAGACATACGACTGCGAATCGTACGGAAGTTGGTCAAAGCTCCACCCAACCAGCGCTCGCTGACGAAAGGCATCCCGCAGCGTTCTGCCTCACGTGCGACCGTGGGCCCGGCCTGACGCTTTGTTCCAACAAACAGTACAAGGCTACCTTCAGCTGCAACGTTGGAGACGAACTTTTTGGCTCGTAGAAGTCCGCGAACTGTCTCGCGGATGTCGATCACGTGGATCTGATTTTTACGTCCGTAAATATAAGGACGCATCTTGGGGTTCCAGCGACTGGCTCGGTGGCCAAAATGAACGCCGGCTTCGATTAGATCTTTTACAAGTGTAGACATAGAGTCTCCCTATTCATCCGCTTAGAGATTGTTAAATCTCATGCCCCTTTAACCAGAGACAGTCAAAAGCAAAATGACAAATGATGTTAAAAAACGGGCTGGTACCTGGAGACCTGTTAAAAAGTCGCTAAGTCATCGCCCCGATCAGCCAACAACGGCCAATCTCACAGACTAAAATGTAACGTTTTACAAGCTCCCCTTCAATCGGGACTTGCCACTTATTCCTCGAAACTCCAAGCTCAAGGCTGAATTCCTGGCCTCAAGTCCAGAAACGCACCTCCAAACATGCAGCTACCCGACAAATCTGCGATTCAAGCCCTGCAAGCAGGGGAGCTAAGCCATTTATTGATCGGCGTTTCAGCCGCTTCGCTGCAGAAAGTCTGCGTTTTGTCCGGCTCTTTCAACCCGCTCCACAAAGGACACCAAGAGATGGCCGGAATAGCAATCGCCAAAACCGGGCTGGAGTTAGTTTACGAGCTTTGCATCAAAAACGTGGACAAACCACCGCTGACCGTTTTAGAAGCCCAAAGGCGGGTAGATCAACCTTTTTTGCCCAACCGACTGGTTCTGACGGCAGCTCCTACCTTTCAGGAAAAATCTGCTTTGTTCGGTCAGTCCACTTTCGTAGTTGGTGCGGACACCATTGAGCGAATCGCCGACCCTCGCTACTACGACAACGATGCTGACAAGCGAGATGAGGCTATTTCTGCAATTCATGATGCCGATTGCGGGTTCCTGGTTTTTGGTAGAAGCTTCCCAGACGCCAAGCCACTTGCTTCGGAAACGGCCCCAAACCGAGTGTCCAGTTTTCGTTCGCTGGACGACCTAAGACTGCCTGACAATTTAAGGTCGCTTTGCGCAGAAGTCCCACAAGCCGAATTCGATATTTCGATCTCATCCACTCAAATTCGCAACCAACAAATCGAACCTCCACCCATTTAAGCCCAATATCCTCGCCCATTTGCCGAATGAAATAATGGGCGTCGTGAAAAAGAGATTATCCTTTTTACGCCCCACTTTTTCGTTCTGCTTCAACTATTGCAACGTTTATGAAGATCGAGATCACTTGTCCAGAATGTGAATCGCTTATGCGGTTGGATGCGGAGAATGTTGGCAAGCAGGCTCGCTGCCCGGTCTGTTCGACGATCACCCAAATTCCACTGGATGCAAAACGAATCGAGCCGGAACAATCTGAAAAAGCGGGCAGCTCACCACCAAGTGACACTCCCGGATTACATGATTCCCATTTTGACGAACGCGAACCGGACTTCAAAAATCGTCCGACTTCGTCGAGAAATCAGGTAGCTTTCGGATTGGACCTCCCGATCGTCTACGGACTGGGGTTGGGCATCCTTTCAATCGTTGCGAATTTTGTTTGCTGTGGTCCCTACTTAGGACTACCAGCGGCCATGGCTGGGATCACTTACGTCTTCCAATCGAAAAGCTCCCTTAGGCAATCCGGATTCGTTATTATTGGCTTGGGGCTTTTCGTGAATCTGGCGATATTGGCTTGGCGCTATTACTTTTAGACTGTTTCATTCGCAGAGATCGTCCGATAAAGTCCAGCATTAACAGATCGATTTGCAGTGTGGAAAGCTACTGATATGATTTGTCCATGCGTTCCCAACTTCTAGATGATCATGCCACGATTCTAAGAAGGCTCGACATCTCGTTCGCTATTGCCGCAATCGCCGTTTCTTTGGGAGCGTGTGTACTGGCCTATCTGGGGCACATGAGAACGTTTGGGGCCGTGGGGGTCTGTGTTTGGACGGTTCTGAATTTAGGTATCTCTCGGGTTTCAACATGTGCTTCGAACCCGTTGGCAGTCGAACTCTTTCGCTCGACGGTCTTTGCGGTGCCGGTGGCAGTTTCCCTGTTGATCTGGACAGATGGCCCCTTCTCTCCGTTTTGGCTACCTCTGTTGGTTCACAGCATTTTTAGCAGCGTTTTACTTTACGCGTTTTCCGATAGTCGAAAACTTTCCTACGTACTGATTCCTTTGTGGTTTTTGCCACTGATACTTGCAAACGGATATTTGGATAAGCCTTTAACCACGGGACACGTTTTTCTTATCTGCATGGTGATCTTGATGGTCAACCTGTTTTTTGTGGAGATGGTTTGCCTGCTCAAGCTCAGCCACGCCCGCAATGCAGAGTATCGGGACAAGCTTATGCGGGAGAGCCGCCTGTCCGCACTTGGGGAAATGGCGGGGGGAATCGCACATGAGATTAACAATCCGCTTGCTGTTATTTACTCGACCTCGGAATTGCTTGAGAACGCTCTTGAACAAGAGAATCCGGATTTGGCTAACGCCCAAGAGCTTAACCAGACGGTGCAAAACGTAAGTGAAAGAATATCCAAGATCCTTGCCGGGCTCACAAGGATTTCCAGAAAAACTGACAACGACCAACCGGTATCATTTTCAGTAAACAAAACCATCGATGAAACGTTAACACTCTGCCAAGCGAGGTTCCAAAAAGCCCGCATAGAAACAAGATGGTCTCAAGGCAACGAGCCAGACCATTACGTATTGGGACGCCCGGTTGAGATCTCTCAGGTTCTTTTGAATCTGTTGAATAACTCTTTTGATGCGATCGAATCGAAAGACGAAAAATGGGTCGAAATCTCCACTTCAGACTCTCGGGATTTTGTTTCGATAAGAGTAACCGACTCGGGGGATGGGCTGAGTCAATCTGTGGCCGAACAGGTCTTTCAACCGTTCTTCACGACAAAAGAACCAGGCAAGGGAACCGGGCTTGGTTTAAGCGTTTCAAAATCCCTGATGGAAAGCAATGGAGGGACGTTGAGCGTTGATCAGAACTCGAACCACACTGCGTTCGAGATCCGATTGAAGAAATTCAGCGAGGAAACGAACGATCAGGAATCGGCTTCGTAACTGGGCAATAAGCGCGTCATGGCACTGGACATGGGAGCGTTGATTGCGGGAGCCAAATTCCGCTGGGCTCACCAGAGTTCAGGCCTTAGCCTTAGATAGCCACGCCCCGAAGTCTGGCGACTCCGGCTACCCTATTGCCATGTAGATAGCTTATCGACAGAACGGTTCGATGGGGCGCATTCGGTCATCCGCTTTGACCGCTGCATCGCGGGTCGTTGAATCAGCGAACATGTAGAGAGCGTACCCTCCGTGTCCGCCACCACAATACTTCTGAGCACTTGCACCTTCGATCACTGGAAGTGATTCCATCCCTTCGGCCAACTGTGCTTGGTAGGAAATCAAAACAGCCTCGCAGAGTTTTTCGAAGTCTTCCTTCAAAACTGCTTCTTTGGCAATGTGGCTGGCTTTTTCGATCAAGTCGTAGTCGCGATCCAAATCGGAGTTGCTTGGCGTATCGTGCTCCATCGCGGTCCACAGGATGGCCATCCTACCCTCAAGCATGTCACCGCCACGCTTAAAATGCAGAACGGGCATGTGTCCACTTTTCCAAACGCACAAACCGGACTCGCGAATAACAGCAGGGTCCTGCCAGCCCACTCCCAAATTAAGTTCCGCTTCCACTCCGTTCTCTCCGTTTAGCAAAGCCCAAGCTCCGCTACCGCCCAAACCAGAACGCTTTTCATAATTCCAATCCCGCAAGCTGACCGTCGGCGAAATCGAGCAGTTAACAACGTATGCTCCTTGCCGACTGTGACGAGGTACATCCAACCAACCGCCCGCAAAATCAACGCGTAACGGAGCTTCGGTCGGCGCTTTTACCCACTTCACAATTCCAGATGACGAAACGGGTGCGAATTTTGGCGGCGTTTTCGCCAGCACGTGGTACGTCGCTCCGACTTGCGCGCAAAGCTCTTTTTTTACATCGGCGTAGAGATCGTCTTCGGTCACGACCAGCATGTCCGGTTTGAACTGAAGGAAGTAAGTCTTAAAGTCCAAACCGTGATCTTTGTCGACACCGATAACGACTTCATCAACAACCGTGAATCCCTCCAAGACTGCTTTTTTGTGTTCATCAGGAATAGAAGGACGACGCTGCTTGTGATGCCAAAGCACATCCTCAGAGGCAAAGCAGACAGTGAGGTGATCACCTAATGCACGGGCTTCTTCAAAAAACTGCAAGTGACCCGCGTGAATAATGTCATAGCAGCCTGAGACGAATATACGTTTCATAAATTTAGCGATCGAGGTGAGGTAAAACCAACAAGTAACAGCGGATAACTGCGATGGTATTCGATTTTAACCCCTCAAGCAGATTGAACACGAGGATCATTGCTTAATTTGCCCCGGTCTTTGGAAGAAATGTCAAGAAAAACTCCTACAACCGGAGTCAGTGGTACTCGTGGATTGCCCATTTTGAGCAGAATTAAATCTGAGCAGAACCGATCTCAATCGTCTGGCAACATGACCAAGTGAGATTGGAGTTTATTTGCGCAACTCAGAAGGGCTGGCTTTGCGACTTCAGGTGCCAAAACACTTTTACAATGGCGCAAGAAGGGTGATGAGTCGGAGTCGTTCAATCTGCATGCCAGACGGCTTATCGAGTCCCTTGACGGCTTATCGAGTACCTTAATTCCGACCTCGCAGCACATAGTACTGCGTCTTACAACAATTACACTTTCTCAGGTGCTCTCTTACTTCTTGGAACAGTTCCCGATTACAGATCCTTCGATTCGAAAAATCGGACAGCAGCTCCCGGACCTCTTCACACCCGATCGAAGTTGAAGAACAAGCTTTCGTACTTGGTAATTCAAATTCGGTTGAGGTTGAATGCTGCATGCCTGAGGTCAGGAAAAAAACCAGAACCAAAGTCGTGATAGCAGCAATGGTAACGATGTAAGAACTGATGTTGGTCACAAAATTTCTTTTGCGCACCAACTCCTTACGCTCGATTGCTTTGGAAATTGAACCGGGCCGGCATTTTTCCCAAAGCTGAGTTTTGTTGGGAGCTTTCATTCAAACAAGAATAATCGAGGAGGTTGGTTGTTGAGAGGCGATTATACTCGCCTAAAACCCAAAACTTTGCAGTTCAATCGATTACATTCCCGATTTTTCTTTTCTCAAGTGTCTGTAAATTCACACAGCAGCCAGCGGTTAAGAACCGATTCCAGCCGCATGAGGTTGAACTGTTTGGTTTTTAGGCATTCTCACCTCTTCCTTTACTTCTGCAGCAAGAGCTTGTAGATCTTTTACAACAATTCTCCTCCTGGCAGTCTTGATTTTACCCTCTTGCTGGATCTGACCCAACACAACTGTCACAGTTTCTCTGGTGCTCCCGATCAAGCTGGCAATCTCTTGATGGGATAATTTGATCCCCAAATTGATTCCGTCTTCGGTTTGTTCACCGTACGTCTCCGTCAATTCCAAGATCAAGTGAACGATCCGTTCACGGTTAGTTCGGAACAGGAGATTCTTGAGGCGACGCTCTATTTTAAGTCGCCGGTGTCCGATCAGCTTGGTAATGGCAAACGAAACGCTGGAATACTTGTGCAAAATAGCTTGCAGATCATTCACGCCGATAGCAATCAAGGTAGTCGCTTCTGTTGCTTCCGCATGCTCATCTTTTGAGTTGCCGCCGACAAGTGCGAGTTCGCCAAAAATCTCGCCCGGTTCCACAAACGCAATGATCGCTTGCTTGCCCTCAGGCGTAACGTGACAAGTCTTTATCCGTCCCGACGCAACCAACAGGACAACCTTGTCTAGCTGTGTCGGAAGATAAACGGGCTCTCCCCGCTTCAATTTGCGCATCTTGGCGCGAGACTCCAACCATTTGATATCATCATGGTTGACTTGCTCAAACAAATTACAATTCTTGATGAACCAATATGAATCTGCCATTTGAAAATCTGCCAAAAAAATTGTGAAACTCAATCTAGGAAGCGGTTGAGTCAAAGTTATTTAGCTTTGATGGCTTTCTGTCATACGTCTTACATAATTTCTTCAAGAACGGTCGTAAAAATTGGTAACTTTGCTTGTGACTAGGGAAATCAGCTATTTATTTCAATAATTCAAGAGAAAAGGTGG
>CAZDBA010000066.1:0-11841 GCA_964503615.1 uncultured Pirellulaceae bacterium | reverse complement strand
AACAACAAAGTCGTTTTTCGGTCCAAGGGTGAATCGACGCTGTCCCGATTAACGGCCACCTCGACCTCCAGCACCACGGCCTCCGCCGCCACGGCCTCCTCCGCCTCCGCCTCCATTTCGGCCACCGCCGCGTCCGCCTTGCTGCTGTTGGCGGGCTCTTTGAGCGGCTTGAAGAAGCTGTTGCTGCTGCTGTTGCAGTTGACTTTGTTGCTGTCTTGTCGCTTCCTGGTTTCCATTGGATTCTGAACTGTTGCCACCGTTAACTTCTTCCGTGCCTGATACGATCGTCAACTGACCTGGGTAAATCTCTTGCAAAAATTGAGCCAACATCTCAGGTGGGACTCCCTCAACATGCAACGTAATTGACTCTTGGTTTCCCGAATCAAGTTTTTGGTCGAGTTTCTGTACCATTTGAAGGACCTTTTCGTAAATAAACTCAGGTCCTGTCACCAACAAAGCTCGACGTTCCATATCAACGTCCAAAACGATTGTTGGTCTTTCGGCTGAAGTATCCACGCTTGAACCACCGCCGTTCCCGCCACCAGCAAGCATCTGCTGCATGGTTCGTGCAAATTGAGCTTGCGCAGCCTCTTGTCCGCCACCACCGCCCCCGGCGGCCATGTTACTTTGGCCAACCAAACCTTCGCCAGCGAGCGCATTCTGGATTTTCTCACGAATCAGTTCAGGATCACGATAGACAATAGGAATCGTGTACATTTGGCCAACAAAATCAGGATCGTGAGGTGGTTCAGGCTGGTCAATGTATTCTATGTATCGAACAATCAACTCGTAGTCGTTGATAGTGTGTCCTTGAACGATGAGGGCTTGTAGTTTGTTGTCAACGAGCGTTGTAACGGACCCTTCCAGCAAAGAAGATTCACTTGCTCCGCCACCACCTCCCAGTCCGCCACCTAACAGGCCACCAAAAAGATCGCCAGCAGGTCCCAAAGCGTTATCCACTACGCCACCAACAAGCCCGCCAAGTCCACCACCTCCACCGCCGGCTCCTCCTCCGCCGCCAATTCCCAACAACTGGTCCAACAACGCTTTCGCGAACTCGGGTCTGCGGTGCTGCATGTAAAAGATCGCTGGCAAGTCGGCCTCGGATGTTTCCTCGGTTAAGTCGTACATCAGATTTACGATATCATCCAAAGCACTTAGGTCCTTTGAGTGAACTATCAATCCACCGTCAACCTTTGAAATGGTAATTGGACTACCAGGAACCGACTGAGGTTGCTCAGCAGGCACATAACCGGGACGGGTTGTTTCTTCATCAACGGAATCTTCTTCGTCGTCAGTCGTCTCACCCACTTGCGGGTTATAAGAAACCAACTGGTAAGCAGACAAATCGACTTCTTCACTGGACTGATCCATCATCATACCCGACATGCCATTCCCACTCTTGGTGCCGCTTCCGGATGGAGCCGGAGCTGTCGGAATTCTGGTCCCACTTCCAGCTGGTGTCGCTGGTGTCGGAATCCGGGTCCCACTTCCGGTTGGAGCTGG
Source organism: uncultured Pirellulaceae bacterium (assembly GCA_964503615.1). GTDB lineage: Bacteria > Planctomycetota > Planctomycetia > Pirellulales > Pirellulaceae > CAZDBA01. The sequence continues at coordinate 10,335 of CAZDBA010000066.1, read as the reverse complement.
AGTTCTGGTCCCGCTTCCGGCTGGAGTCGCTGGTGTTGGAATTCCGGGCAATGTCTGACCTTGAGGTGCAGCTTTTAGCATCTCTTCCATGTCATCCATCATCTGCTTTTCCGAGCGATCAAGTTTCCGATCTTCCGGCAGCACAATGTTCAGTTTGTTTCCTCGATTGAGGATTGGATAGATCTGCGGGAATCGCTGAATCATCCGATCAGATTCCGATTCACTCATGGGCAAGTAGCGAGAGGTCGCTGCAAGAGCCTCAGTTCCTCCCAATGTCTTGGCAGGGACATCCAACCTCTCAACCACTGCTGTAACAGTGGCAACATCTTGAGGCGTTCCGCTGACGAACAAAGAATCTGAATCAGGGACAGGAATGTAAGTCGGTCCGCTCCCTGTCACGTTGCCATCAACATCGGTCGTTTGACCAAACATCTTCTGCAACATCGTGATCATGGTGGCTTGTGATTTGTGCTGAAGAGGAATCAACTTCATCCCTCTGTTCTCGTTCAAAACGGCCAGAAAACCCTTGGCATCAGCATGGTCTTTTTCGGTGCCCAGCAAAATAATATCACCGGTTTTTCCATCCTGCTCCATTCGTACGTCGCGACCAGCCAGCATCGTTTGCATGACTTGGAAAGCCACATCTTTGTCACCGTTTACGAAATGGGAGCGCATTACCTTTGGAGCGATGGGGCCTAGCTCTCCCAAGTCCGGATCGACATCGAACTTCGAAAACAAATTAAAGACATGATTGATATGCTTCTGCGAACTGACGACTGAAATTGTGCTGCCCAATGGATCATATGTTAACCGCATCAAAACGCTGTCATCGAATGTAACTTCCCTACTGTCTTTTTCCAATCCAAACAACGGACCGGCCAACGAAAGTAATTGTTGAGGTGGAAGGAATTTTGCTTCGTAGCTTGCAAAAACGTTTTTGCCATTCTTGGCTTTATCAATCATTCCTGCGATCAGTCGCAACTGCCATCCCTTGCCACGCACACGGAGGCTATTTGTAGTAGGAACATGAGCCATCTCATTTTGGTCGTCGCGGTTGGTGATCAACGCACGCACGCTATCTTGAATCTGAGCCGCGTCCAAGCCGTCCAAGTCAAACTGGACACGCATGGTTTCGTAAAGTCCACGCTCGCCTAAACCTTCAGAAGGCACGGTCTCGATCATTGAGGGACTAATTTCGCGCAATTGAACCAGGAACAGTTGTTCCCCATTTCGGATCAAAGTATATCCCTTGAGGCCCAAGTTAAAGTTGAGCTTGTCCAACCCCTCCATAACGGTGTATTCAGTTTCCTCAAAAAGAGTAAAAGCCCCGTCTGGATAGTCTGAATACGGCTGCAGCGTCAATCCGGTATCTTCTGTGAAATCTTCGATAACACGATCCCACGGACAATGTTTGTAATCGAATTGGATCAGCTTTTCTTCAGGGTTTTGCTTTTCCAGAAACGGGTCACCATTGTCGACTACCGAGTCTTGCGTAGCCGCCTTCTGCTGAGAAGGAGCTTGAGTTGCTCCGTAGAGATGAGCACAATCCATGCTCCAAGCTACAGAAATTACCGCCGTTATCAAAAAGGCTCTAATACCAGATTTCATCTTTGAATCCGTGAAAATGAAGCAAATACGATTAGTTCACAATAATAATGCAGAGAAAACGCACCGTTGAATACTGCTTGAAAATGGCCCACTAAAATCGGCCTTCCAGCACTTCAGACCTTCACAGACGGAAAAACCGTACCATTCCAACCCTGAAAATCGCTCAGTAATCAACGAATCAACAATCCGCTGAGGCCACCGAGGTGAGTTTTGCAAACCAGATCGAAACTTTTCAGCTTGGATTTGCACCGAGTCTGGGATTCTGGTTTTCGCTATGCTCACCCATAGTATTAAACTCTGTGCACAACAAATTGTTTCGTCATTCAAGAACTTTTGCCATTTAATGAAAATTCTAACTATTGAGACCACCTGCGACGAAACGGCCGCTGCAGTGGTAACGGATAAGCTCGAAGTCCTTGGGGCGACAGTCGCTTCGCAAGAAGAATTGCATGTAAAATTCAATGGCGTCGTTCCGGAAATTGCGGCCCGGGCACATCTCGAAAGAATTTTGCCCGTTATCGATGAAACGTTGAATGCAGCCCAGCTAACACTTCAAGATTTGGATGCCATCGCGGTTGCTAACACACCAGGACTTGCCGGCTCTCTCTTGGTAGGACTCGTTGCTGCCAAGTCGCTTTGCCTTGCTACCGGATTGCCGCTGATTGCAATCAACCATCTCCATGCACATGTCTATGCCTGTCGAGTTGCGGCGAACCAAGATGTGTTCCCTTGCGTAGGACTCATCATCTCGGGTGGTCATTCACACCTGTATCGATATGCCGATGCTCTAACTCCCGAATTGATCGGGGGCACGATTGATGATGCTGCCGGTGAAGCGTTTGACAAAGTTGCGAGCATGCTGGGCCTGCCCTATCCAGGTGGTCCACACATTTCCAAAGCCGCTGAGTCCGGAGACGAATCTGCCTACGACTTTCCGCGCAGCTTTTACCATGACCGCGAAATCAAATTCAGTTTTAGCGGTCTTAAAACCGCTGTCCGCTATTCGATCGCAGGGCAGGGCAAACTCGATTTTTCCCAACTGAACCTCGCACCCGAAACAGTTGCCAATGTCGCAGCAAGTTTCCAACGAGCAGTAATCGACATTTTGGTTCGCAAAGCTCATCAGGCAATGCAACAATCAAAATTAACGCGACTGTGTGTAGGCGGTGGAGTTGCTGCAAACAGGTCCCTTAGAAAGGAACTTGAAAACATGTCGGCCGAAAACGGTTACGAATTACATATCGCGCCGCCTCATCTTTGCACGGACAACGCAGTCATGGGCGCAATCGCCATCGAACGGTTCAAAGCAAACCTGTTCGAAGACCTGGACCTCGATATCAAACCTGGCTTGGTGCGTGGTTAGAGAAACTTCCTCGGGCCACTTACCCTAATCGACCTTGACCAACAAACGATCCAAACGGTGTGAATAGCCAACAATTTGCCCCGTTCCAGCCCACACCATTCTGCTCAACTGCGAAAACTGGTCTCGTTGTTCGGCACGAATGAAGATCTGCATTGGCAATTGATTTCCTTCGCTGTGCGCTAACACCGAGTAGCCTTTGGGATGGCCATGCGGATCATTACCCTCGTAGACGACCCGCCCTTCGATCACGGCGGTGATTCTCATCGGCAATCCAGTAACAGCTTCGACCAGTTCGTCTACCGTATCGTTATCATCCAGGGACGCGTGCACCATCGCGACCGTTTCGGCGAATGAGATCTCCTGCGACTGACTAAAATCATCAACGGGAACACTCTTCTGCGGCGGTACTTTTTCGACCACTTCTGGAACCACGTCTGAGATTTGCGGAGGGTAAACCGTAAACGGGACTACCTTGGTCCAATCCGGCCAACGAGGGATGTCAATTCGCAATTTACCAGACCAAATTACCGAATTGCTACCGAGGTCCAGTGAAAATATGGGCTCCGCTGGCAGTTCCACGTTCACAGGTAGGCGCACTTCTTCACCCGCCTTCAACTCGCCTTCGCCCATTACCAATTCCGACTTTTTAAAGACAATGTGAGTGTGAGTCGTCTTGTTGGTTCCCGAGCCAGAGACACAACGTTCAAGGGCCGTTACTTCCAAGTCTATTTTATTGATTGGAACTTTCGAGTTTGGCGAAAGGACCAATTCACCTTCTAAATTTTCACCCGGCACAACTTTATCAGCAGACAGCTCAAATAGGACCTCACCTAATTTTTTACGAGGCAGATAGGTCCAGACGAACCAATAACCACCGCCAAAAACTGCCGCAAGCAATCCGAACACCCAAACAAACGGATTGAACACGAACACGAGCAAAAACACTGTGACGATAAATCCGATAATTGCCTTTCCAAAACAGCCACCAACGGCGCTGTCCGGTTGCTCCATTGCATCGGGGCCGTTGGCTGCAAAAACTCGAAATGGCGCGCTCGATTTGGGATCAAACGCCCAAGCCAAATGAGCCCGCGCGTTGATGTAGTGATCGACCGACAGATAGTGTCCATGATACGTCGGAGGCCAGGTAGCAGCGGTGAGCTCAAACGGATACCGATACTCTTTACCTGGCACCCACTCCTCCGGGAACTCTGTTGCGGTTTCCGAGGTACCTCGATTAACGTTACCGCGTCCGTGAGTTGCCCAAGCCGACTCGATAGTCAAACTTTTGCTTTTCACGTTCTTGTCGACAGTGACTGTGACAACTCCACGAACTTTGTCACCGCCTTGATAGATCCGTTCTGGGTCTTCCAACTCTACCGCTAGTTGACACTTCCCCATGTCGTTCTAAACCTCCGAACTTAAAAATAAAGTCAAACGCAAGTCGTATGCGAAATACTATTCCCTATCGATCCAACACCGCAAACCGCTGCAATAAACCTGGTCCCGCTTCAGCGTTCTCCACCGCCAACGACTGAAAGGCATCAAACAACATCCCCTCGACCGCTCGAATGTTATCTCCAAAACGATCACAAAATCGTTGACTCTCTTGCAGGCTGATTAATGGGAGAAGGCCCTCTCGAAACCTGGCCAATTCAATACGTCTATTGAGGATGGTTTGCAAACGAGTTGCGGATAGTTGATTCTCGAACGAAACACCATGGACAACATATCCGAACCGCTTGAGTGTTGAACGAAAGTCTCGATGTGTCCCGATGATGAGCGGGCCACCTTGTTTAAATACTTTCCGCCTGATCCAAAACGGCAAACGTTGTGCTTCATCAATTAACAAAGTCTGATTCGGCTCAACTCTTTCGGGGATCGGCGGGCATTTTTCGTCTTCTGGCAAATAGATGTACTGAGCGCTTTTTACATGCTGGGACAAAGCCAACAGGTGTGTCGTCTTTCCATGCCCACACTCACCCCAAAACTGCAACGCGACGTGAGGCTGATTCAAAAACGGTTCGATCTTGGAATAATCAATAACTGACGCTGCAATGCGGTCTTCGCTGGTTAACTCGCCGAATGGGTTTCGCAATAGATTCAGATTGGCAAATGGCTGCCAAGCAAACGCACTCTTACTACTGCTAAGGTTTCCGACTGCCATTTTTCCAACTTGATAGAGAGAGCGAGTTTAAACTGATTCCAGTAACTGTAATCGAAGATACTTACCCTAGACTTCGGTCTTTATAACCCAAATGATTGGCCAAACTGCTTGCCAGTCCAAAGCTATCTAACCTTCGTAAAAGCGAGACTGGGATTCTACACAATTCGTGAATCCCGCATAAAATAGCAGTAGATAAAAGATCTTTCCCCAAGTCCGAGAATTTCCGACTGTTTGGAGGCCTTTTTTTCGATCGGGCCACCAACCCCGCCGATAATGGGGAAAGGTATACGGTTTTAAACAACTAGGAAAGCATGAACACGGTCCCCAAAACCGATTTGCGACGTCAAAACAATTGGCGCGATGTGTTCGCGCTGGACTTGCGTTCGCTGGCTGTGCTGCGAATCTCGTTCGGGTTGATCATTCTCGCCGATTTAGTGTTCCGCCTATCGACTCTTACCGAACTGTATACCGACAGCGGCTATATGACTCGTGAACTCGCAGCCAAGTACTACCAGTTTACGCGGGGTGGCAACTGGTGGTTTTCAACCTGGTCAGTGTATTGGATTTTCGGTGAGGCTTGGTGGTATTACACACTGTTCGGCGTCGCAGCATTGCTCGCAGTAATGTTATTGCTGGGCTATCGGACACGCTTGGCAACGCTCGGATCCTGGGTGCTGCTTGTTTCTTTACACACCGCCAACCCTCTCACGCTCACATCGGGCGATACGATTCTGCGTCTATCTCTTTTCTGGTCGATTTTTTTGCCACTAGGGCAGCTCTGGTCAATGGATGCGAGAGGAAAACCAAACCTCACAGAGGCAAACAGGGACTCGCCAACCAATCAAAACGTCGTTTCGATCGCTTCGGCCTGTTTCATAATCCAGTTGATAATTATGTACTTCTCGACCGGAATAGCAAAATGCAACGATGTCTGGTTTAGCGGACAAGCGATGGAGTACGTTTTCCGGCTGGACATTTACGTATTACCCATGGGAAAGACATTACTGCAGTACCCGGCTCTGCTAAAGTTCACAGCCTACGTGACGCTATTTGCAGAAGTCATCTTGATTTGGTGCTTGTTGATCCCTTGGCGCAATGGGATCTGGCGAGGAATCGTCATGGCAACCTTCATCGGGTTTCACATCGCGATCGCCTTAACGCTGGACATCGGACTGTTCTCGATAATCTGTATCGCAATTTGGATCGCGTTGACACCGACTGCCTTCTGGAGCGCCTTGTCAAAGTCACTGAAAACCGATTCCGCAGCGGACATCCGTTACACGCGAGCCAGAGGAATCGGCAATCTCGCAGCATCGGTTTTCTGCGGGCTGACGCTCGTGTATACAATTTTGACAAACCTTTCGAACTTTGAAGCAACCCGTGTCGCTTACACGGTTCCGCCGTCGCTAGCCTCCTACGGGCACGTTCTTTCTCTGGACCAACGCTTTCAGATGTTTGGCCAGCCGCCGCGTTTCAGCCCTTGGTTCGTCTACGAAGGCACCATGAACAACGGCAAATTTGTCGATCCGATGCAACGGCCGCCGATCGCTCAAACAAACACTTCAAATGAACTTCATCAGGCCGCGCAATCTGACCGCTCGAATTTAAGATCGTTCCATTGGCGGAAAGTCCATCGAAATCTTGTCTATGAAGCCATGACACCCTTCCGTGCTGAACTGGCAGAGTACGCGGTTCGAAAATGGAATTCAGAAAACTCAGACAGTGAGCAGATCGTTCACCTGAAAGTCTACTGCTATTTCGAGTCGACGGACCCTCAAGTTGACGACTCGTTTGAGCAAAGCAGCATCTGGGGGACGTTTGGAATCGAACAGCAAAAGGAAAAAGCGCTAGAAACCAAAGTCGATAGTATCCTGAATCAGTTATTGGATGAAGAAAATCCCAACGGACTCTCGTTCTGATTCTGAGCTCCCGAGATTCGTACGTCGTTGATGATCCGATACACACCAGGCTCCATTCGCAGTTGCCCCAACATATCGTCGATCGCTTGTTGATTTGCAGCGACCCCGGAAATCAGTGCTGTCGTACCTTCGATTTGTACTCGGACACCTTGAGAGGCCGACCCACGTCCATCCATTGGCAACCTGCGCAAACGTTGCTCAAATCCTCTCGAGATCACCGCATTGGGAATGGGATCGAAAGAAAAATTAGGCACCACACGTGTACGTACTGAACTGCGTGAAATGAAAACCCCGTTGGTCTCTCCTGCTGCGCTTCCTTGACCGGCAGATCCACCTTCGCGTTGAATCTCAGCACCGCCACTTGTCGCCTCGATACGGTCCTTAGTTGGCCCGATGAACCCAGGTGATCCACCTATGTCACCCGTATCACCGCTCTCAATCGCCGAAGCGGTTGGCCCGACGAAACCTTGCGCCCGTTCATCGGCAATCATCTCCCCAACACCTTCAAGGAAATCACCACCATCACCTGGTAGGTTACCGCCGCCTCCGCCGCCTTGATTTCCAAAGTTACCGTTGTCTACAACGTTTCCGTTATCAACACCTCCACCCAAGTTGGGATCCAGACCATTAAGATCACCTAAGTCTTGTGAATACCCAACTGAGGCGCCTGCCAACAACGTAAGCGCCAAAGCAAAAACATGTAGTAGTCGAATCATAGCTCTTCTCAAAAACAAAGACTTGCTCAAAACGGCCGAACGAAAGCCAAAGTAACCAAAGCGGAATATCACTAAGTTAAACTAACCCGCTTCACGCAGCAAAGTTCCTGCAGCATACAGCATATTCCATTATCAAGCTTCGCCCCAACCTCGCCTTTCGTTCCAAGGCTAACAATTTTTTGGTAACCCGACGCGTTAGCGAAGATCCATCGTCCTTACTTACGCGTTCGGTTGAGCTCTCCACGAAAGGTAGCTAAGACATCGGACAAAGCCTATTCTCAGGTTCTCAGGCAGACTGGATATTATAAAGGTCATCCGCTGACACCCGCCATCAACAACGAATTGTGCTCAAATAGTGACAATTCACTGTTTTCAAATGGCAAAGCCCAAATTATTGGCAAAGCCCTAATTTTGAAATCCAGCTACGGGTCTCAATTCTACCGCATTTTTCGAGTATTCTTATACGTTTGTTGAAACCAAATTTGAAAATCAGGGTTTCATTATGCAGACGATATATAGTCATTACACCGAAATTACAATCCTCTTGATGCCACTCAATCATGGCCGGGGACGATTTTGGTTTTTGGGTGACTAACATGGTAAACAAGTCTTCTTTTTCGAATTAACACGATATGAGAATCTCGATTGTGAAAAAACAAATCCCATTATCTTTAATCGCACTTTTGATGCTGGTCGCGGCCCCTTTGTTTGGACAGGACGATGCGCCTGAACGCCCAACCACTGAATCGTTGCTGCCCGAAACAACCATGATGTTTGTGCAGATTGAAAACGTTCGTGAGTTCATGGAAAAGTCACGGGAAAGTGGAGTAGGCCAAGTTTTCGACAACGAAAAAATATCAAAATTGGTGGACAGTGTTACCGAAGAAGTAACAAATGCCTACGAGGAGGTAAAAGAAGAAGTTGGTCTGGAATTGGAAGACTTTCAAAACCTCCCGCAGGGTGAAATTACAATCGGAATTGTTGCTCCTGCGCGAGGCGATTTGCAATATGCGTTCTTCCTTGAAGTTGACAACGAGTCGGACGCATTCAACAACGTCTTGAAGCGATCACGCGAACTCGCAGAAGAAAATTTCGATGGCACAATCACCGAGGAAGCCGAAGACATCACTTTCGAAACGTTCATCATTGATGAGAATCAGTTTACAACATTCGAAAAAGATGGCCTGTTTGTGGGAGCATCCAGTCGAGAACTGGTCGAACAAATATTGGATCGCTGGAACGAAATCGAAGTCCCAGAAATTCGGCCACTGACTGAGAATCGAAAGTTTGTCACGGTAATGAATCGTTGCCGTGGCACAAAAGATGTTCCACCCGATTTGCGATTCTTTATCGATCCGATTGGCCTGGCAAAGGGCGCAACACGCGGCGACATAGGTGCGCAGACTGCAATCAACTTCTTACCAATCCTGGGACTTGACGGACTTTCAGCGATCGGTGCCAGCGCAATTATGGATGAACTCGGCTTTGAGTCGGTGGGCCACTTACATGTAATGCTGGCTAACCCACGCGCTGGCATTATCAAGATGCTTGCCTTGAAACCAGGCGACTACACCCCAGAGGATTGGGTGCCCGAATCGGTAGGGACTTACATTTCAAGCAGTTGGAATATCAACGTATTCTTCGCTGAGATGGAAAAGATCGTCGACACGTTCGGCGGCGAGGGAGTTTTCAAATCTCGGTTCGACGACGCATGGGAAGAAGATTTAGGGCTTAGTTTTCGCGAAGATTTTTTACCTACATTCACTGGACGCATCAGCTATATGAACTGGCTGAACTACCCAGTCGATTACACCGGGCAGGTGCAAGTATTCGGAATTCACATTGAAGACATGGAGCGCTTTGAGAAGATTCGCGACATCCTTATTGAGAAAATTGAATCGCAATCGGACGAGCAGGTGATCGATGAAGTCCAGTACCGCGGATCGACCTACTGGACAGAGAACGCCGACTTTCGTGAAAGTCGAGATAAAAAACAGGTGGAGCGTCGGAAAAAATGGGCAAAGCGACGTGGCATGGATCCTGAAGAGATCACTGTCGCCAATGCCAGTTACAAAGTCTGTATCGGGGTGATCGACGATGTGATGATCGTTTGTACCAACCCTGCGTTTTTCGAAGCAGCCGTTGATACAGCCCAAGGTGAAAAACCGGCGCTCGTTAACAACGATGAATTCGTAGAAACGACTGACACGGTGGCAAAGCTGGTTCGCAACGACACACCTGGAGCAATCTTTTATCAACAACCTGGCAAGAGCGTCGAGTTCCTACTAGGACTTATCAAATCGGAAGATGGCGGGCAGATTGAAAAGTCATTCCAGCGCAATAACTTTTCCAAGGAAGCGGACAAGGAAGAAGAGGACCAATCAACTGGTTTTCGAATGTACAGCGGGCTGAAAAGATCTTTCGAGGAAAATCCTCTACCAGAGTACGAAGAAATTCAGGGGCTATTTGCTCCTACAGGTGGATTCATCACCAACGATGACACCGGTTATCACATGATGACTTTCCAGCTCAAGCACGACCGTTAATCCGCTCGCCCGATCCTTC
>CAZDBA010000065.1:0-25371 GCA_964503615.1 uncultured Pirellulaceae bacterium | reverse complement strand
TACACGCTCAACCGCATGAAACACAACCGTTACCGAGACGCGCGCGGGCCAGCGGGTGACCTCACCCAGAGTTTCCCAAGTAACTTGGACGGTTGGGTTCTGCGAATCTGGCTGGATACGGTAACCAATCAATACGACAGTGGATTAATCGGAATGCAGTTAATGAAACGGCAGATGAACAAATCACCGGATCTCACTGATGTAGAAAAAGAAAAGTACTACCTACAATTGGCGCGTATTATCGGGTATCTGCAAGGACCGGTTACAAAACGCACCAATCAAGCAACGCTCAATGACACGATTGCGAAAATCGTTGAAGGGATGACTGCTGAGCAACTGAAAAAATTCAACGACCAACGTACTGCGATCCTGAATGAGTTCGATCAGTACACGACCGAAGCGAGTGATTTAGAAAAACTGGAAAAGCAAAAGTCGGCGGCCGAGGCAGTTGTTGAAACAGAAGCAATTCAGGCTCAAAACCAAACGCTCGCCACGCGACTGCAACAGATCCAGCCAGAAAAGAATCGGTTGGAGGTCGAAAGGGAACAGAAAGCGTCAGCAGTCGAATCTCAACTGTCACCGCTGCAACAGGAATTAATCGTTGCTGCCAATGTCGTTCGAGCGATAGAAAACCGCCTACAAGTTGCGTTTAACGATCGAAATTTTGATCAACTTCTTTTGGCTCGTGAAGAAGACCCTAACTCTCAAGCATTCATCCTTCGGCGAATCAATCGAAGTAATTTTAGAATCAACGCGATTCAATCCGAGTTGATTGCCGCCCGAGCGACCGCCAATACACTGGGCGTACAAGTCCGCCAGCTCAATGCGGAATTGGCAAGAATCAATCAAAATTACACAGGTTTGGTCGGCCAATTGAATGACGAAGAAAACCAAGCCAGAAGACAACAGCGCAAGAACACTTCTCGATTGGGAAAAATCGCAAAGGGTTCAGACGCCACCTCCTCCAAAGTTCGTCGTGCTGAAGTCGCAATCGAATCGCTGAAAACTTACGATCCTTTTCCAATCGAATTGGCGAGACAGAAGTTTCTGGATTCCTTCGAAGCGCAGAATTAATCAAACGGCTACAGGCGACTTTCGCGGAGAGGCTGTCATTTTATTGGAAACCCGACGCGTAAGCGAGGAAACAGCTTGCTTTCGTCCTCGCTAACGCGTCGGGTTACCATTTTCACTTCCAAGCGTTTGGAAAAATCACAGCCTCAGGAAGGCGACTACTATTTTCATAAACGGTTCAACGTTTACCCGATCCATCTTGGTCTCACTCGTTTTCCGCTTCAACCGATTTCATTAACTTCTCCAACAGCGAATCGAGTCGCTCGACGGGAAACCCCACAACATTGCTGGCCAGACCTTTGTTGATGTGAATCCAATCCAAACCATCCTGAAAACCGAACGCGCCGGCTTTGCCGATCCAGCCATCGGTGTCCAGATAGGACTCCAGCCATTGGGGCGACAGGGGGTCCATCGTTAGTACTGTTTGCTCGACATGCAGAACCTTTTTGTCGCTGGGGCGATGCCAAAGACAGACTCCTGTCAGTACGCGATGCTCTTTGCCGCTCATCAGTTCCAGCATTTGCCGCGCATGTTCTGCATCGACTGGCTTACCCAAAATCCTTCCCTGACATTCGCCGACCGTATCAGCTCCGATCACGATCCCGTCAGGAATCGTCTTGGCAATCGCACGAGCCTTGTGAAATGCATGGTCGCTAACTAGTTCAGCCGGTGAACATTTGCTACATAGTCCCTGTTCAACCGATTCGTCGGGTGGAACAATCTCGAATTCATAGCCCGCATCGTTCAAAAGCTGCCTTCGTCTGGGCGAGCTACTGGCTAAAATAAATTTGGGTTGGCGACTCAACTTTTTGACTTTCAGATAAATTTACTCTTTACTCGCGATTCGATTCCGCGACGCAGGCTTTGCACACCGTGAAAACCGAACTCCATATTTTGCACGAAGACAATCACTTGTTGGTCGTGAACAAGCCTGCCGTGCTCGCGACGATGGGGGCCAAGCCGCAAGAACCCAGCCTGTTAAACGATTGTAAAGCGTATCTCAAGAAAAAGCATGCCAAGCCGGGCAATGTTTATCTGGGAGTCGTCAGCAGGCTTGATTCGTGGGTTACCGGTGCAATCGTGTTCGCGCGAACCAGTAAAGCGGCTAGCCGGTTGAACCAACAGTTTCGTGAGCGAACCGTCGACAAAAGCTACCTCGCAATCGTGGCAGGAAAACCGCCCGCAAGTTCTGGACAGCTAGAAGACTGGGTAATCAAAAACGACCAACAGCGGCGGATGGAAGTCACCCAGCCGAATACCCAAGGCGCTAAAATTGCGAAGTTGGAATATCAACTAATCGATCAGATCGAAACGGGACAAAGGACAAACCGCAAACCGGAGGTTATTTCGCTCATTTCAATCAAATTGTTTACTGGACGAAAACATCAAATCCGTGTCCAACTTGCTCATCTTGGACTGCCGATTGTAGGTGACAGGAAATATGGTAGCAAAGAACGATTTGCCAACGGGATAGCCCTACACGCACAGTCGCTCGCTTTTAACCATCCCACCTTAAAAAACCGACTCTCATTTGAATGCAATCCTCCAAATTATTGGAAAACGGACCGATTTGCAGTATGATTCGGGTAACACTTGTTGGTTAGTAATTTCATCTAACTTACAAGCTCTTGTCTTCCACAACTCCATTCTGCGTTTTCGTTTTGAACGAGCAACATAAATTTCGAAATGCTGCACTTTCCAGTGGCTTGGTCACAGACGACCAACTACGTGATGCCATTACGCAAACGATGCAGAAGAAATCGGAAACGTCGCAGTCGACAGCCACGGCCTACACGGACAAAGAACTGGCAGCAATGCTGGTCAAGCTTGACCATTTGACGCGGTATCAATCGGACCAACTTCTTTCTGGCCGGACCAAATTAAATTTAGGCCCTTACATTATTACGGACTGGATTGGTCAAGGCGGAATGGGGCAGGTCTTCAAGGCAGTCCACGAAATGCTTGGTCGCGAATCGGCAGTCAAAGTCCTTCCGCTTCACAAAACAACTCCAGAGGCGATCGTCAACTTTCGACGTGAGATCCGCGCTCAGGCAAAACTGGATCATCCCTTTTTGGTTCGCGCGTTTGATGCGGGCGAAGACGGAAATGTTCACTACCTGGTCGTTGAGTACGTGCCCGGAACCGACTTGCGAAGATTGGTTCGGACCAAAGGCCGACTGACGGTCCAACAGGCTGCCAGTGTGATCAAACAAGCGGCTGAGGGCCTCGCGCATGCACATGAACGAGACTTAATCCATCGCGATATTAAACCGGGAAACATCCTTGTTACTCCAGAAGGCACCGCTAAGGTTTCCGATCTGGGACTTGCGTTTTACTTGAACGATCCCGAAGACCCTCGCTTCGGGAAAATCGTTGGAACGGCCGACTATCTTTCTCCTGAGCAGATCAAAACGCCACTTGAGGTCACTGAGGTAAGTGATATTTATTCGCTCGGTTGCACTCTGTACTACGCGGTGACAGGCAAAGTCCCTTTTCCTGGCGGCACTCCCAAAAGTAAAGCCCGTCGACACTTGCAGGAAACGCCTTGGCACCCTCGGCGATTTAATGAAGAGGTAAGTGACGAGTTCGTCGATTTAATCGGTGACATGATGGAAAAGAATCCCGCAGAAAGGATTCAATCCGCGTTAGAAGTCGCTGAGCGATTGGCTCCCTGGGCCAGTGATGACACGCTCATGATCAACGATGAAATTGATCGTCAACGTTGGACCTCCGAGTCGCTGCCGTCTGCCGACAACCAGGACACCGACCCCGATATCGATGTTGCTGAAATGGCGATCACCGAGATGTCCGGGTTCAGCGACACCAACCACAGTACGATCCAATCGCAAGACACTGACCACCAGCTTTCGAGTCAATCCAAACCGCCCATTCCCGGTTCGATCACGGAACAATTTAGCAATGCGGGGCGACTGCCCAAAGAACCGGTTATGATTTCGTTCTCCACCTTTGTATTGGGGACATTAGTTGCTCTCGGACTGGGCGGCTTGATCGGCGTCATCTTTGGCTTGATGCTTGCCAGATAAATAGATTTTGCGTTTGGCTCTCCACTCAACTGCCATGTAACGGCTTTGACGCTTTTGGGATCTGTTGGCTGTTTTCTCAAGGCTATGCACGATTCATTGTCATGGATCTGTAACAAGATTTGACTTTGACCAATTGGCCTTTTGGAGATTTTTAAGCGACTAGCCGGAATTTATTGACAATTTCGACCGTCAAACTTTCCAGATCCCTACCGATCATGCAAAATAGAGCTAAGGCAAAGTAAGCAGCAGCTGCTTACATTCAAAATCAAGATTCGAGAGTTGAGTGTCATGAAATTACTTTCCACCCTGAGCTTCCTTTGCATATTGGTACTAACTTCGCATTTTGCTAACGCTCAACCTGTTCAAGCGAAGGCAATTGAACTTCTACCAGCCGCTATTAAACCGGTACCTGCAGAACAAGAGGAAGAAGGAGAGCAAGAGGGGGAAGAGCAGGGGGAGCAAAATTCTGAAGAAGAGGGAATTGTCGAAGCGATTCGGATTGAAGGTCAGCAACCAGGCGCTCGCGAAATACGATTGACACTGTGGGATGGCACGGTCGTCATGGGCAGTGTGAATATTGAATACGTAAAAGTCGAAACTCAGTTTGGAAAATTGGAGGTCCCTGTCCAGAACATTATTCAGTTCCGTCCTGGACTGGACAGTTTTCCGGAGCTTACCGAACGAATCAATTCACTGGTCGAGCAACTGGACAATCGAGACTTTCAAACACGAGAACGAGCACATCGCGAACTGGTTGGAATGGGGGTCTCAATTCGTTCTGTATTGCATGCAGTCGATCCTGGAACCAGCGCGGAGAGAAAAAAGCACCTGCTTGCGATCCGCGAAGAAATTGACGAGATGGTGGATGGCGAAGAGAATTGGGACGAAGGAGGACAGGAACCCGAATTGGTTCGAGGCGACACCTTGCAAACTCGCGACTTCACAATCGTGGGAAAGATTTTACAACCCGAGTTTGTTTTAAACAGCAAGTATGGAGAGCTGACTATCTCGCTTTCAGATATCAAATCGGCCGACCGAACCTGGATGCGGTCGACTCAAGCAGTAACCAAAACGGTTAACGTGAAAGGTGAATCGTTTTTTCAAACCACGCCCATCTCATCCAAAATCCGGGTCAATAAGGGAGACCGAATCAGGATTCGAGCAAGTGGTTCGGTTCACTGGGCAACTTGGGGCAACATTAACTCCACCCCCAACGGAATTACGAATCAAGGTAATTGGTTGAATTTCAATTGCGGTACCTTGCTCGCAAGAATTGGTACAGGCAACGATTATGAAAAGATTGGAGAAAAGGGCGATTTTGTCGCCAAGTCCAACGGCATTTTGTATCTTGGCATCGCAATGCGAGACAATTACGCCAACCAAGCCAATTACCAATGGCCAGGCAGTTACAAAGCAAAGATTACGGTAACACCCGGTGCCGAAGAGTAACTGGAACTAATTCGGAGGACTGTAATTCGGTAGCCGAACGAAGAACTGTGAGCATGCTCAAGTTGAAGCATCGCAGAACTTGAGCATGCTTACGAGTTGTATAAGCATTTCGCAGGTCATGATTGGCCGCGGCTGCGAGTTAAACAAAAGGGACGCAGTGAATGAATATCCCCTTTTTAATTAACCCGAGCAACCGTTCAAAATTCCGATGAACACCCCAATGTCGAAGAAATCGACGGCTCCATCTTCGTTGCAATCTGCCTCCGTCATAAATTCTGCGGTAATCAGCACTTCGATAAACGGACCGATATCTGAAAAGTTAACATCGCCGCTTAAGTCAACGTCTCCGAGAAGCGGACCCGATCCGTCGCTGACCGGAATATTGGAGATAAACGTGAGCCTCCGCGCGTTTGAAAAACCATCAGAAAAATCTGGGTCGGAAATCAAAGCCAGACGACCTTCTCCGGCGGTGATCAACTCACCACGGCCGTCTTCAATGGTAATTCCCGTCATCTCTATCGAGTCCAATTGCAAAAATGTTTCACTGCAAAAGACACGCAGAGTTGCCACATTGGTAAAAAAGCTGGCCGGACCTGCGAAGTAAGTCAGCCCCGATTCAGGAACCGATTCAACGGTGGAATCAATAGTATCCAGGTTAATGTTGAATGTACCCTTGGCAAGAAGCGTCGTTGGGTCGATCACCAAGCCGTTTGTGAAATTGAGCAAACCATCGCGGGAAACTTCAACTTCGACATTGAAAACGCTAATCAGCGAACGCTGACTTTGGGTCTGTGTCAGTGTTTCTCCATTAAAATCATACAGCGTTCCTCCAAATCCCGTGTTTGAATTGTTGAATCCGAACAGAGTATCGTTGTCGATGAAACCGATCAGATTAGCACAGCTTACAAAAAATGACTGCGAGAACGTCGATCCCTCGTCAGTAAAAACCTCCAAGTTACCATCCGCAGAGTTACCAGTCTGATCGCGAGAGACAACCACGGCATTGGGAACCCCCGGAGCGACAGCCAAGTCCTCAGCGACAGCAGGTCCTGCACCGAGTGTGAAGATAGGCCCCAACTCGCCAGTTTCTGGTTCGTAGTAACGCACCCCTTGGGAACCATCAATTCCGATATAAACTCGGCTTCCATCGTCAGAAACCGCGACTTGGTTGGGCTCGCTACCTACGAAAACGGAAGCGATGACCAAGCCGCTGGACGGTTCGATCGTGACCAGTCGATTTCCTAATTCAATTCCTTGAGATGAAGGCACCGTGGCGTACACCACACCACGGTTGGGATCGTAAACAGCATCACCAACGAGAAAATCAAGCGAGGAGAATTGAGCGTCGTCTAGCATGTCAGTCTGAGCATCAGAGCGTTCCTGAAACCCGATACAAACAAGGAAAAACACAAGCAGAGTTGTATAAAATTTTAAGGCGATTTTACTTGGGTACAAAAGAGAACCAAAGTTTAAGTCCTTCGCTGTGTTTCTGGTTTTCATGTTCTTTCCTCGCTGTTCAAAAGTGGTTTCAAAAGTGGTTTTAAGGTATTCAGTTTGAGGCTTTCTCTGAGACGAACAATCGTACAGCATTCCCTCTCGCACGACTTCGAAGGCGGTGATACCCCAACGAAATCGTTGTTGACAAGCGCGTTAAAAGGTGGACTATCGGTTCGCACCAAAAGGTTAAAACAGCTAAGTGGACCTAATCCTCCCGTGACTTGTAATCCAATAGATTAACCAAAATAAAGCACAATGGCCACTTTTTCAATTCTTTCAACAAAACGATCGCCAAGAATGCTGAAATCCTCATCTAACGAAATCAACAACCAGAAAAAAAACATGAATCAAGTCTTTCTTGTGGTGCCCACAGCCTTGAAGAATACTTGTTGCTCCCCTTATGTGGTCAATACAAATTTTGCATTGTGATAGAACTCGAAAGTCATTTTTCGTTTCGGATAATGAAAAATCCATTATGGATCCTTTGCTGAAATTCGATCAATTTTAGTGTTGAGCTCGTCAGCGCCGTCTTTGAGCAACAATTCCAGGAAGCGGTAAACACTCTACTGACTTTTGCATCGGGCGCTCTCAACTTTGGATTAGTTTGTGCAAAAGGCAAACCGAATGCGGGGTGGTTCCGGATGATCCTCATCGTTACCCGCCGCTCCAAAGCCACGGAACTCACTTCTAACCGTTTGCGGAACGTTTTTCAGCGATCAGTGCCAGTAGTTCGTGTTGGGGCGTGGCGAATTTGGCGATCCCCTGTTCCATCAGGTCATCTTCCATTTTAGCAAAATCCACTGTGTCGTTTATTTCAGCCAACACGGTATCGCTTGGCAATTGATCGACCTGACGATCGAACTCTACTCCGCTTTCTGCAACCGCACTGTTCGTGGCCGGCGGGTTGGTTTGAATGTCGCTACCGGCCAGCGCTTGCACGTATTTCCACTTGGGATCTTCAGGTCGCTTGGTTCCCGTACTGGCAAAGATCATCTCTTGTCGCAACGGACAATTTTTATCAGCCCAGAATTTTTCGTTCTGCGCCCAGATCCGTTTTGCATTGATAATTCCGACGTTGCCCTGCGCTTCAGAACTGAGACTTGGATATTTTTCTCCTGTATAAACATCGATACGAGAGACGAAAATGCTATAGACGCTTTTGAATTTTGACAGATCGTCGCGTCGCTGAGCTCCCCGCCAAACGGCATCTCGAGCGGCATCATATTGTCGCTGACTGAAAATCAAAGTCACATTCAAACTGACGCCATGAGCACAAAGCTCTTCCAGCGCATCCAGCCCCGCCGGTGTCGCAGGAACTTTGATCATTCGATTGGTGTGACCCGCCGACCACTGCTTGCCCAGCTCGATATACTTTTTAACTCGTTCTTCATGCGCCATATTAAGTTCAGGATCCTCGATCAGTGGATCCAGTTCGAAACTGACATAGCCGTCGTCGCCTGAGGTCGATTCCCACACCGGCTGAAAAACAGCTTGAGCATCTTGCACGATTTGGTCGGTGAGCTTCCATGCGAGTGAATGGTCATCAGCGCCAGATTCGATCAAACTGGAAATGTCTCCATCGAAGCGGCCTGTTTTCAACAGATTGGCGACAATGATTGGATTCGAAGTCGCACCGGTTGCTCCCTGTGCGCGGTTTTCTTTGACGAGATCGGGGTCGATACTGTCCAGCCAAAGTTTGGTACCGCTTTTAATCAGGGAATTGAGCGACTGTGACATTGAATCTTCTCCTTGGAATCAGTTGGGTTTGCTTAGTAAAGTCTTTTGACCTTGCTTTGGTTTCGGCACAACAGACGGGCTGCTTTCTTCGAGATAAGTATACTTTAGCGAGACCTGCTGGTAACAGTCTAGTGTCTCCATCGCTTCCTCGCTGGACAGTCGCCCCGCTGCGACCGCATCCTCTGTCGCAGTCTTTAGTTCATCCATGATAGTATCGTAGTCGTGATGTGTATGCTCCAGCACTTCCTTTAAACTGGAACCATGACAAACTACGTGGGTTCGATTGTTTTCGTCTACTGACACAATATGGAACTTGCCCATCAAATTGTGGTCGTCGCTCAAAGCCTCTTGATAGGCCCCCACCAAAAAGACGCCGATGTAGTAAGGTTCCGTTTGATCGGCCTCGGAATTCAACGCGTGCAGAGGCAGCCATTTTCTGGCCCCGTTGGGACCGATAAAGCAATCAACTTTTCCGTCGGAGTCACATGTCAGGTCACCCAATACTCCAAAGCGTCCTGGCCGTTGGCCCAATCGGTGAATTGGCATCACGGGAAAGACTTGGTTCAAAGCCCAGCTGTCAGGGAGAGCCTGAAAGACGGAAAAGTTTCCAAAGTAAGTGTCCGCTAACTGGTAGCGAAGGTTCTCCAACTCAGGCGCGACAAAATCAAGATTGGCAATCAGCTCGTTAATCTTGACGTAGATCGAGCGAGCCAACCACTCAGCGAGAGCGCGTTGGTCGAGCGTAAGGTGACCAGTCGTAAACAACTGCAACGCCGTCTCCAAAGCGACCTGGGTATCATGGAAACACTCTAGCAAATTCTCTGACCGCATTTCTGACTTGATTTCCAGTAGACCTCGCAAGGGAGCAATATCGGTCTCGACTGAATCGATATCCATATTCACGCGGTCAACGTTCGAATGTGACGTGCCCATAATCGGCACGACCACCATGCTGTGATGCGCGGTTAGGGCTCGACCACTTTCAGAATAGATCGTGGGATGGGCAACCTCCGCTTGGTCACAAACTTGAGCAATATAGTAAACCACGTCGTTCGCATATTCTCGCAACGTGTAATTCATGCTGGACGAGCTTCGATTTCGCTGCCCTGTATAGTCGACGGCCAAGCCACCACCGACATCGATCGTATCCAGGGGAATCCCCTTTTTGACCAAGTCAACGTATACACGCGCGGCTTCGGTCAACGAAGTCTTAATTTTACGCACGTTGGTGATTTGGCTGCCGGGGTGAAAGTGCATCAGATGCAATCGGTCCAGCAGGTTGTGCTGCTCCAACTGCTGGATTCCACGTACCAATTCGGGAAGTGTGAGTCCGAACTTGCTTCGCTGTCCGGATGAATCCTGCCAATGCCCGCCTGTTACACGAGAGGAAAGCTTGATCCTCACGCCCAGACGCGGCTGGATCTCAAACTGCTTGGCCAATCGGGCAATGAGTTCGATCTCGTTTGGCTTTTCGATAACGATCGTGATCTTTCGCCCGAGTTTGTGCGCTCTCAAAGCGACCTCGACGATCGTTTCGTCTTTGAACCCGTTACATAGAATCGGCATTTCGTTGTCAGCCATGGCAATGACCGCCAACAATTCCGCTTTGCTGCCCGCTTCCATACCGCCGCCGAAACGCTGACCTGCCTGGATCGTTGCCTGAATTACTTCACGGTGCTGATTGACTTTTACGGGAAACAGGCATTGGTATTTGCCTTGAAATTCGAACTCCTCAATCGCCTCGCGAAACACTCGATTAATCTCAGCCACTCGGTGCCGAATGATGCCGGGAAATCGAACCAGCACTGGCGGAGAAATCCCTTGCCGCTGCACGTCTCGCACTACATCTACGATCCGGACAGCACGACTAGCGTGTGCGTTGTGACAAGCTACGACAAAGCCGTCTTCGTCGACTTGAAAATAACCCAGTCCCCAACGGTCCAGATGATAGAGATCTGCTGCGTCGTCGGCGGTCCATTCCGTATTGAAATTCATAAGAGTAGATGCATGTGAGTTCGAAACGAATCGGCGGGAATGTTGTTCCGGTAGGTTACCCAAGACTGACAATAATAGTAGATTTCAAGCTAACAATTAATGACAATTTTTCAAACATATTCTGGAAGCACTAATGAGCTTGGACTGGCTAACCGCCCGCCTGATTTTTTATCCCACTCTGTTGTGGAATATGTTGCTGGGGCGTTGGCTGAAAGTACGCAATTGGTGGGATAGAGTTGACTCGCAGGTGATTATCGGCGCTTTCCCGTTTGCTCGCGATGTTAAACGAATGGCAAGCGAAGGGGTCGGCGCGGTGGTGAATACTTGCGAAGAATACGAAGGCCCTGTGAGCGAATACTCCGAACACGACATTCGACAACTGCGGATCCCCACGGTGGACTTTACACACCCGCTTTTGGAGGACGTCGAGCGAGCCGTTGAATTCATGGACGAGCAAATCGGACAAGGCCGCACGGTCTACGTGCACTGCAAGGCTGGCCGGGCTCGGAGCGCAACGGTCGTGTTGTGTTGGCTGATTCGATTCAAGCAGATGACCGCTGCAGAGGGCCAAGCACTGTTGCTCAAGTCCCGTCCGCACGTAAATCCCCGCCTGCCAAGCCGTCCCGTTGTCCAGGAATTCGAAGCCAAATATTTAACGGGTGCTACGAAAGAATCTTAAGCTCATTTCGGAAACCGATTCGGCTCAATGAGTTTGTTTTACGTAGATCAGGTTGTCATCTGTTTTTACGAAATCGCCGACTTTTCGCGCGATCTTTTGGACTTCTCCATCACAGGGCGCGTAAATGCACAATGTCGCTCCTGCTTGAGTGGCTTGTGACTGTTTCTTTAACAGGTCGTGCTTGGTATGAGCCAATTCGTATTGAATTTCAAGTTGAGCCAATTCGTCGCTGACTTTATTGCCGTCGACCAGAATTTTGGACTCAGCTGCTTTGATGGCAAACTGAAGATTCTCTACCTTGTTGTCTTTCTCGAGCCACTTTTTGTTCGCCGCCAACATAGTCATTTCGATTCGTTCGAACTCAATTTGGGAAATGGAGCCTGACTCAAAAAATGGCCTGACGCGATCAACACCTTGCTTGGCAATCGCTAGTTCTTTAGCGGCTGCTGCCCGTTCTTTTTCTGCTGCTGCGAGTTTCGTGCTTCGCGCAGTGTCGATCAACTTGATCTTTTTCTTGCATGCGGCAAGGCTTTCTTCTGCGGCCTTCAAATTTGCGGCGGCAAGTTCCAGTTCGCCAACCAAGCTGCTGACTTGAGACTCGGTTGGCTGCTGGGAAAGCTGAACCAACAAATCGCCTTTTTTGATTTTGTCACCGTTGCCTACGAGGACTTGAGTGATCTCACCTTGAGCAGATGGGCTGACCGCAATACTGCCGTTTTTGGAACCGTCTGGCCAAAATTTGTTCGCCAAAAGACCAGCCACCAGAAGCCAAGGCAAAACAATCCACAGCTTTTTTCTGCGAGCTGGCTTATGTTCCGAATGGGCAGCGGCACCGGTCGAGCGAGTTACGACGGGCTCAGGGCGCGAACGGGTGGTTGGACGGGGCGGGCGAGGTGAACTGGATGGACGTGGTTCTGAACGACTTGGCGTTTCTGTTCTGGGCGCTTCTGTTCTGGGCGTTTCTGTGCCGCTTGCAACTGATTGAGCGGGTTGAGTAATTCTGCTCGCAAGCGAGCTTGTGGTTTCCTTGATATCCTCAAGGTCTTTCCGAATATCAGCCTCTTTTCGAATATCAACCTTCTCCCCAGCCGCTGTCACTTTGGGGGCGACTGGATCTGGCGAATCGTTTGCGACAGAGTCGGGATTACTCGTCTCCAAAACCTCGTTTTGCTTGGCAAGATAAAGCCTGACTTGCTCACGTTGCTCAGTAGAAACATTGGAGAAAACGAAGCAGTGTGGTTGTCGCTCATGACGCACATAGAAATCGGTTTCAAGCTCAGAATCTCCCAACAACAGTTGTCCGTGAACTGCGTGGAGAGGAAAACTCGAACCGGCCGTAAAACCGAATTCTGTCAACTCAGAAATCGGAAACGATTGATCGTCAATTCGAATCGAGTGAGAAGCTGGGTGGGACATCAAACTGAAACCTGAATAAAACAAGAGATGGAGAAAAAGCCTCCAATCCCAAGCTAACCCGACAATATCACTTGTCAACGAGAACAAACTGAACCTGCATTTTTACGTTGGCTTGAGTTCGTATTACAACGTTTGTAACGTTTCAAATCTCAAAAATGCCGGGTTTTTAATATGTCATTTGGAGCGCTTTGATTTACTATCGAATTAGCCCCGGTAGCTTTCCAACTCTACCACCAAGACTTTCAACATCGGAGTTTGTAGTGAGCCTGGTTTCAACACCACATGATCCCAGCCCCCCGTTTGATGCTGTCGTTGAAGAATTTTTGCATCAGATTCGCTGTGGTGGTTCTCCATCGATACACCAATACGCTGAAAAATATCCTGGTCACGCAGACGCAATCCTCTGCCATTTCCCTGGCCTGATTGTCGCGGAAAAACTTGCAGGCCAACGCCACAAGCGAGCCAAATTAGACCTGCCATTACCGATGCAGCTTGGAAATTTCGAGCTAGTCGAAGAGATTGGTCGTGGTGGAATGGCTGTCGTATATCGAGC
Organism: uncultured Pirellulaceae bacterium; assembly: GCA_964503615.1. GTDB lineage: Bacteria > Planctomycetota > Planctomycetia > Pirellulales > Pirellulaceae > CAZDBA01. Next base: position 11,930 of record CAZDBA010000065.1, on the reverse strand, counting down.
GATCCATAAACAACTCTCACGAGAGTTTGCTGTAAAAGTAATGTCTGAAGACTCTGCTGACTCGCGCAAGCGGGTACTGCGTTTTAAGCAGGAAGCACAAGTTATCGCCCAACTGCATCATCCGGCGATCGTTCCACTATTTGAATTTGGCAGTCAGGACAATTTGTACTTTATCGCGATGCGAATGATTGATGGACTTACGTTTCGCCAGATCTTTGAACAATGGGAGTCGCCTGCAGTTACTGATTTGGACAAACTTCAGAAGAATTGGCGAGTCCTTGCTGGATTCTTTTATGAAATCTGTATGGCCTTGAGCCACGTTCACAAAGCCGGCTTGGTCCATCGAGATATCAAACCCAGCAACTTGATGGTCGACAGCGATTCGCGAGTCTGGATCGCAGACTTTGGACTGGCCAAGCTTCGAACTTCCGACACCACTCTTGAAACGACGACCGGTTTGGTCGGCACGCCTCGCTATATCGCTCCCGAATGTATTCGTGACAAAGCGGATGAGAGAAGCGACGTTTTTTCGCTGGGTGTCACGATGTTCGAAATGTTCTCCGGCATTTCAGCTTGGGGTAGTAAATGTCGCAGCTTGGGGCGGTTGGATGATTTGGCACTGCCAAGCCTGCGCCAGGTGGATAAACAAATCCCTCGGCGTTTAGCAAAAATCGTCAAGAAAGCAACCACTCAGTCGCCCGCTCATCGTTATCAATCAGCCCAGTTGCTTGCCAACGATCTCAGGCAATTTGCCAATGGAAAGCGTTTCATTCTTCGAAACATTTGGCCTTTCCGCCGTCCCAAATCATAACACAACGAAAAACACTTTAAATTTTGAGAACATGTTCGATTTGCTGTGATTCTGCCAAGACTTCTATTTACAATACGGAAACACCCCCACTCCCCTCAGAACACCTAGAGCCCCACGTCAATGCTAGAAATTAAATCAGATGAGGTCACCACCCGTATCAACCAGGGGCAGGACCGTGAATCTCTTAGCAGGATATTTTGCGAATCTCGTCCTGTCCTTTTAAATGCGATCTCCAATCGGGTTGGACGGAGGATGGGGCAACGTGTAGATCCCTCAGACGTATTACAGGAAGCCTACATTTCCGCTTCGAAACGGTTGGACCAGTATCTGGAAAACCCCTCGGTGCCGATGATCGTTTGGGTCCAAAGCATTTGCTTTCAAGTCATCTCAATTTTTTACAAACACCACTTCCTGGCAAAAAAACGATCGGTTTTGGTCGAGCAAAGTCAATATCAATCCTCGTTCGCCTCGGCAATGCACCACGACTCGACAACCAGCCCTTCCAATTTGCTGATCAGGCACGAAGAGCAGGAACAGGTATTCAAGCTTGTATCTCAAATGACCGAAGCAGATCAGTCGATTTTGTATCTACGACATGTAGAGGATCTGTCAAATAAGGAAGCCGCCGAGCGATTGGGCATTAATGCAGAGACGGCAAAAAAACGTCACATGCGAGCGGTCAAACGGCTGACCAATTTAGCCGATGCAGCACTGCAACAGTAAGCCAAGTCGTTTCTGCGCTGCAACTCAACTTGAAAATATCCGTTAATTTTATCTAGCTGAAGAAAACAAAAAAGGTAGAGAAACAACTCGTGCTTCTCTACCTGAAAAATCGTTTTCAATTCGCAAGGTTCGTTCTCAATTGATCAAAACTTTGCGTCTGGCATTCACTAATTCGAAGAGGTGAGTGCCTCAATGAACAAAGGAATATCAAAGAAGTCGACTGTTCCGCTTAGGTCAAAATCCGCTTCTTCCTGAAAGGTGCCCTCCATCAAGGCAGCGATGAACGGAGGAATATCACCAAAGTCGACTGCTCCGCTTAAGTCCACATCTCCAAGCAGTACAGAAACTGTGTTTGTTACGCTCAAAAAGATTGGGCCGCTCTCTGGTGTATCCATGCCCTTGCCAAAACCCAATTCTGGGGCTTGAGAGAATGAGGTGACGAAGCCAGTGGGTTCTTCAACTTGAAAGATTGACACCAGGTCTCCCGCTGGATCTCCAAGGAATTGCTCTTCAATGTCACTAAACAAAGCATCGGAGTCGAAAGCGTCAAGCACGTCCGCAACAAGAATGACCCCATCGTCGCCCGGAGGGTTAATAAAAATACCGCCACCAGCTAGATCCGCAATGATGATAATTTCACCACCAGCAAAATCAACCTGAGAGGTGTAACCACCGGAGAACACAATGGAACTGGATAAGATCGCATTCGGGTAAACCCCACGATTCGTGTCGTCTGGATCGCTATCGGGCACCGATAGGTCGATCTCAAACTCGGCAACATAGCTTTCCCCTGGTGCTACCTCTGGTATCGAACTAAGACTGTCGCTTACGAATCCGGTAATCGTATAAGTGACTTGGCCGTGCAACAAATTAGCGGGAAGAACTAATGCTGCAAAGACAACAAAGCAAAAACTTGTACGCAAAAAAAACCTCATAACGTCAACTCCAAGAAAGAGAAGTAGAGAAGTATATAAGTGATCGTGGCATATAGAGACGACTAGGTTTATGCGAACCTTGATTCACATGACCCAACTTAACGGTAAGGAATTAGTCACAGGATTGCAAACAAGTTCCGAAAAAAACGCTTGCATCTAGATAAGCTTTGCTTATAAGAAAAAGGGAAAGCTGTTCCGTTTGGGTGGGCAAGGTCGTCAGGATCCATTGGCTCGGCCTAAACAATCGCAGAAGCCTCTAAAGATCTCATAACTATGAACTGCATTAAAAGTAATTGTAGTTTCGCCAAATCTTCATCAAACAGAAACACATTTTATGCAAAACTATCCGAACGATGCCGACGGTGCTGTCCTGACCGATCTCGCCTCGCGGGGTGTGAATATGTCTCAACCGCTGTTGATCGAGTTCCCAGTCGCTGTACCCAACGAATCAGCGGCAGAGAATTGCTTCAAGGTGATGACGAAAACTGGATACGACTCAACAGTCGAGTATGATGAAGGTGAACCGGACTTCGATCCGAATGTTGATGATGCAGACGAGTTCGGTCCGGCATGGACCGTGTACGCACATGTCCGAATGGTTCCGGAATACAGTGAGATTATTCGAATTCAGGCCGAACTAGACCAGATTGCTCAGCCATTTGCTGGCAAGTCCGACGGTTGGGGTGCATTGATAGAGGATTGACTGCATGGCGAGATTGCTTTGGCTGGATGACGAGCGCGACCCTGACGAAGTACGGTGGCGTAGTTTTTTTCCAATCTCTGTCACAGAGGTGATCTGGGTGCAGTCTTACGAAGAATTTATTGAGTGGATCAGCGAGAATTCTCTTCCTGATGCAATTTGTTTTGATCATGATCTCGGGGAGGGTCCGTCCGGTATGGACGCTGCAAAATGGCTGACTGAATACTGCCTGGACAATAACCTCCAACTGCCAGCTTGGAATATACAGAGCGCCAATCCGATTGGTAAACTGAATATTTCTGCACTGCTTAACTCCTTTGCCCGTGCGACCACCAGATAAAACATGCACCCAATAACGCGAGATAACACCCTACTCGCCATCATGGGTTTTTTTGGGCCTGTGGTCACTTAAACTCTCCGCACCCGCGTAGCGTGCTGAGTAAATGTTCGCTAAAGTGCGTGCATGATGGAAAGAAAAACAGTACCGATGCACCAATCCCGTGCCATTCAGGAAACGATCGTTCTGCCGGGCGACACCAATGCACATGACACGATGTTTGGTGGTCTATTGATGAAGCGAATTGATGAGTGTGCGGCGATCTCGGCCAGGCGTCATTGCCGCGCCTCCGTTGTCACCGCATCCAACGATGGCGTTCACTTTCACCGCCCAATCCAGCGGAACGATATTGTGCGACTGGAGTCTTACGTTTGTTCGGTGGGCAGGAGCTCGATGGAGGTTTTCGTCAAAATCCTGACTGAAAATTCAACCAACAAAACACAAGTTGGCGTGGCCGCAATTTCGTTTCTAACATTTGTGGCTCTAAACGAAAACGGAAAGCCCACCGAAGTCCCACTCGTTTCTCCTGATTCTCCAGAAGAACATGCGGTCTTTGCAGAACGTGAAATGCGAAAAGAAATGCGGCTGAAGAAGCGAGAGGAATCCAACGCTTTAATCGAATCGCTCAGTTAAAACCGCGGGCGCGGGAGAATTTGGATCACCTGATGATGTTCTCTGACTACCCGTTGTATTGCAAGTCGGATGGATTGCCGCCTCATGGCACATGGCGACAACGCATGGGTAATGCCAACCGAATCACCCGGCGAATTTTAAAACGAACTTGGCTCGACAAGCCCATCATTCATCAACCCCGTTTCTTTTGTCAAAACAGTGGTGGCTGTGGATCGAGCTACATCGTCCAGCTTTTGACTGACAATGGCATCGAAAGGTGCTTTCACGAAAAGACACCTGACCTGAACGAACTGGGCATCCGCCATTTCGAAAGCCCCATCACCCGTCGCCGTGCGGTTCGATTATTGCGATACAGCCGGCACGATGTCTACTTCGAAGCCAACAATCGACTGTTCAGTTTTAGCCGTGAGCTCAAAGACGCGTTTCCCAACGCTCAGTTCATACACCTACATCGCCATGCGGCTGACGCCGTTTGTTCCAGCATGTCTAAACCGGACGTTGAGCGTTACCTTGCAAACAACGTTCGCACTCAGGGTCAATTGGCTGGAGAAATTTCAGAGGAACCGTTTGTCAGATTTTGTCACTACTGGACGAACATAAATCGACGCATCCTCGACGACTTGGAATCAATTCAGACGGGCCACCTGACTTTGCCTTTTACAGATCTCGTAGCAGGAAAGGTTGATCGCTTGGGGGAGTTTATGGGACGAAAGTTCGAACAGCGAAATCGAAGCGCGGTAAATACTGGACAAGTTCGACCAGCAGGTCGCTTTCCAAAATACGCCGATTGGTCAAAAGACCAGCAGAACGTTTTTCAACAGATTTGTGGGGCAACGCTGGAACGACTTGGATACAGCGTCGTGCCAGAATCAAAACCAGCGAGCTAGCTGTTCCGACACCTTTTATTGTTCTCGCATACGGTTTGCCGGACCACATTGCTAATGTGTGACATCTAGAGGTGATGAGGGTTCGTATCCCTTGCCTTCCGCTTTTTAAGTTTGATAGTAATTAATGTCTCAGGTACCCTTTAGCCACTACCTGAATGGTTTCGTTGCTAATATTTTAGGGCTGCTTTTCTGAATGCCTGAACGTGCTTGCCAAGCGGGCAGGTTAGTGTGGTTGATTTGTAGATCTTTAAATCTTTGGAGATGTTGATGAATAACTTCCTTTTGCTTTCAATACGTCCTCGATTGGTTACTAAGGCAGTGCGAGTTTGTTTGGCCGGGTGCCTGTTGGGTTTGATTGGTTTTGTTCCTGTCGCGAACGCCCAAATCGTGCTCGACTTTTCTGATGACTTAGCTAATCAAAACTTTTTTGCTAACAACCCCGTGGCTAGAGCAGCGCTCGAAGCGGCAGTTGCAGATATCAATGCGGCGATTGTTTTTGACCTATCTGCCGCAGAGGATATCACCACTGGTACTGCTGGCACTACGAGCTTTGATTTTGATTTTCTTTACAACTACAGCAACCCAACAACAGGTGCGCAACAAGTTATCGAGAACGCTTCCTCACCTGAGAACGTTTACCGAATATTTGTTGGCGCCAGAACGCTTGGCGGTAGCACGCTTGGCGTTGGCGGAGCTGGGGCGAGTGGTTTTAGTGCATCTGGAACGGTTGGAAGTGGCAGCGTCGCAGACGCCGTTGCGGACGCGGAAGCCAATGACACTCATCGTCGAGGCGGTGGTCCGCTAATCGGGACGTTAAGCGGTGTATTTGGTGACGGAACTACCTTTTCTTTTGAGATTGGGTTAGGTGTCGGCAGCTTAGTTTTTGATGACGATGCCAACTGGCATTTTGATCACACCATTCCTGTGGCGGCAGGGACTAACGATTTCTATTCCGTTGCGTTGCACGAGATAATGCATACCCTTGGCGTTGGCTCAAGTGAGTCCTGGAGTTCGATGATTTCCGGAACAACTTGGTTGGGCAATGAAGTAATCACATCCAATGGAACGGGAACAGGAATTGTTGATCTCGATGGTGACCACTTCGCTCAGAATTTGATGAGCCCTCGAATCTCAGACGGAGTGATGCAAGAAATTGTTATCGATCCCAACCTCACCCTAGGCACTCGTAAAGGCCTCACTCAGTTGGATTTGGCAGTATTGCGAGATATCGGTTTTCAAACCAATGAGTTCGCACCGATTCTTTTGGGCGACATCAACTTAGATGGCGTGGTTAGCTTTTCGGACATCAGTCCGTTTATCTCAATCCTATCTACTGGCGGGTTTCAGGCAGAAGCTGATTTAAACCAAAGCGGTGTCGTTGACTTCTCGGATATCAGCCCTTTCATTGGTGTGCTATCTCAGCAGTAGAGGGATCGCGAGCTTGGTCCTATTATTGCTGATTCTCGCGTTGCTGCTCCGGCTACTGCTACGGTTCAACCCAATTTCAAATCGTGCCAGCGAACTAGCTCAATTCCTGAGCCCAATCCAGCAACATGTGATACTGTCGGGCAAAATCATTCTCTTCCGTACCCTGCGGTGACTTGAAGAAACTTGCCAACGAAGTCAACTCGCCCACAGCCCCATTCCGCGCGGCCAGCTCGGTGAACCGAAACAGATCCAATACCAGCGGCGCCGCCAAAATCGAATCGCAACCCTGCCACGTGAACTGCATAATCATTGGCGTGCCCATAAATCCCTGAAAGTGAATATGGTCCCAAGCCGTTTTCCAGTCACCCAGGCTTTTGATGTATTCGATACTCACGTGTGTCTGGGGATCGTATCCCAAAATCTGCCCAAGCAATTTATCCTTGCTCTGCACCTTGGTTTCTTTGTTCTCCGGATGGTCCAAAACGACACCATCCATGTTCCCAAAAATGTTGTGCCCGACCCAGCTCAGCACGTCCAAGTTTCTGGCCGCAAAACCTGGGGCAAGGATACTTTTTAGAAACGTCTCGCCCGTTTTTCCGTCTCGGCCCATGTGGCAAACTTTTCGCAGTTCCGCCAGCTCACGAATCGCGGTCAGGTTGCTTCCAACCGACGGGGTAAAGTTCACAAATGGGAGGCCGGCGTCCAGTGCAGCGACTGCATAGATACTGCTGGGTCCCAAACAGGAATCGGCTTGATCGAACGTCGCGGAAACGGCTTCCCACGAATCGGGCACATCACTTTTTAGTGGCGGTTCGGTCGACGAAAGATTCACAACGATAATCTGATCCAGTCCATGAGCCGATTTGAATTCGTCCCAATGTCCCTGTAACGTCTTAATTGCATCGTTAACCGTAGCGCAGGGAATGCAACGTTTTTCACTGGCCAAAGATTTGATGATCGAGCCCGCATTGAGAACAACACCAGGCCTTGTATCAGCGTCGATTTGTTCCAGATCCGTTTTGGCGACTTCAAACAAATGAGCCGGAATCGCTCGGCTGGTCTCCACCAGTTCCCGAGCCGCGTCTACAGAACTGATGTCCCGAATCTCGTGGCCACCGATTACCACATTGCTCCAGTCGACGAATTCCAAGCCTGCAAATTCCGACTTGGCCGAAACGAGACCTGTGTTGGGCATCGCGCCCTTGCGAAGTGCGGAAACTCCAACCGCAACCGTTGTCGATACGCCTCCCTGGCAACCTATCAACCACAACCCTGTTTTACCCGACATAGACTTCTCAAAAAAAAATCCCGCGAAAAAAAGTCGACGCGGGGCTACTACTTAATGCTTCTCAAACGTAAATTGTGCTTGTGATTTTGACGCGAACCGAAGAAAGGTCAATGGCTCGCGCTTAATCGCCAGACATTCCTGTTGTTCTCTTTTGCGAGAAACGGTCAAAGCCGATTGGCTTACTTAGTACCGCGCCTAGCGAGTGTCCCAAATTGCCTAAAATCAATTTTCAATGGCAAAACCTACAACAAACCCAATCTAATCAATTGATCAAGGAAAATTGCTCACAGATGTTCGACAAGACTCCCCTCGCCAAACCTGATCCAGTATTCGGCCTGATTGAACAATTTAAGCTTGATCCAAATCCAAAGAAAATCAACCTCAGCGTTGGCGTCTACCAGAACGAATCGGGGCAAACGCCCGTGATGGAGGCGGTTCAGCAAGCCGAAAAAATCCTTCTGGACGCCAAGGGTACAAAGTCATACCTCCCGATCAACGGACTGGTCCCCTATAACGAACTCGTTGCCGAACTCGTCTTCGGCGCTGACCATGACGTTATTCAGAATAAGCGGTTCGCCACCTGTCAGACGCCAGGTGGAACAGGAGCTCTTCGCGTTGCGGGCGACCTGTTGCGCACGATTCACTCCGTTGACACGATCTGGATCTGCGATCCGACTTGGGCCAACCACGGCCCCATCTATCTGGCAGCCGGTTTGAAACTGGAACGCTACAAGTACTTGAATGAATCAAATACCGCATTGGATTTTGATCGTTTCCTTGCATCACTAGCCGACGCAAAAGCTGGGCAAGCCATTCTACTCCACACTGTTTGTCACAACCCCAGTGGTTTTGATTTGTCACCGGAGAACTGGGACAGTCTGTTCGACTTGATCAAAGAACGAGGCCTGATTCCGATTTTCGATTTCGCCTATCAAGGATTCGGTGAAGGTCTGGACGCCGATGCAAATCCGATTCGAAAATTCTGCGAGAAAAACGATGCTCTGATTTGCCAGTCGTTTTCCAAGAACTTTGGGCTGTACGGTGAACGCGTCGGAACGGTAACTGCAGTCGGAGCAAACGACCAAGTCGCAATAGCTCTGCTCAGCCAGATCAAACGCGTGATTCGCACGATGTACTCTAATCCACCACGACATGGCGCTGAGATTGTCCACACGGTTTTGGGCGATGCAAAACTACGACAGGTCTGGGAAACCGAGCTTACTGAAATGCGAACCAGAATTGGTGACCTGAGGAAGAATTTTGTCGCCAAGCTCGATGAACTCACCCCGGACGCGGACTTTAGCTATATCACACGTCAACGCGGAATGTTCAGCTACAGTGGCTTGAAAAAGGAACAGGTCGACCAACTGCGAGAACAGTATTCGATCTACATCGTAGGCAGCGGACGTGTCAACATCGCCGGTGTTAACGCAAACAACAATGAACAGATTTGCAAAGCGATCGCCGCTGTTGTCTAAGAACACCTGCAATTTCAAGAAGGTAAGTACCAACATGCCGCAAAACAGCCACAACATCGACCAACGCGATTGCGGCCGGCTCGGATTGTCAAAATGAGCGGCTCCGCTGATAAGCGAGAACCCTTTGCCAATCTGCCCACGCGCTTGACGCCGATGGAGCAACTGCACTTGCTGCGTGACAGCGATGAGTATCCAAACGCCATCCTGGCCCGGCTGATTCTTGAGGGAGAGATTAACCGCCAGCTGTTCGAACAAGCGTTGCAGTTTGTCGCCAGTCGACATGAAATGTTTAACGCTCGGTTGGCTGACGACGGTAAATCCTGGCAACTTCGTACAGCGGACGAGCCAGCAACCGTTATCCGTTGGTTTGAAACCGAGTACAACCCAGACCAACATAGAATCAAAACCATCCGCCTGAGTACCGGCCCCGCCTGTCAGTGCGACATCTTTATTAGCGACAACCGCGTCAACCTGCTGATGCAGATGCACCACGCCCAAGTCGATGGCCTCGGAGCGATCCAGGGGATACGAGAAATCTTACAAGCCTATCACAACCTTTGTAACAAGCAGCCGATCGACAGTGGGCTTCGACGCTTGGATCCAAAACTGTTTCCGCGACGAGGACGGATTGGTCTGTTCCAAAAAGGGTGGTGGAAACGTGTCCCGTTACAGTGGATTCCGATTTTTGGTGCAAGCAAGTTCGCGTTTGCGAAAATCTCACATCTTATCCCCAATTGGAAGATTGACAGTCCACAGGAACCAGCCGAGTATTTCCCAACCCTCTGTCATCGAAGATTGGAACCAGAGACCTTCCAACAACTCCGCGCGGGGGACCGTTCTTCCAACGATCGACTCCTTGCCAGTCTGTATCTGGCAGTCGATCGTTTCCAAGGTGAAATCAACCAATCGCGCGGCAAGAAAAAAATACGTATCGTTGTTCCCATTAGTGTTCGAGAACGTGAAGATTTGCGAAGCACGATCTGTAACCATGTGGCACTTATTCAGCTAGACCGAGGCGAAAAGGATTTCGCTGATCCGGAGGGACTGGTCTGGGGGATCAACTACGAACTGGGAATTGTCAGTAAGTACAAGTTCGAAAAATCTTTTGCGATTGCACTTCGCCTTATGTCAAGCTTGCCGCCGTTTTTTCGTTGGCGCATGAAACGCCGCACTATTCGAACAACAACGGTGCTAACGAATCTGGGCAACCCGTTTCGAAACATGAAACTTCCCAAATCAGGGAACCAGTTTATTGTTGGTGATATGAAGCTGATTGGAGTCGATCTGATTCCACCTATCTATGAATTGACTCCTGCCGTTTTTCTTTTCTCAACCTATGCGGGAGTCCCTCGAATCACCATGAACTTCGATCAGCGAGTAATCTCTAGGCAGCAAGCGGAAAGGTTGATGGATATTTATATTGAAGAGATCCAACGAATGGCGGACAATCTCTCATCCTGAAAAAACCTGAGCGCTCATTGAACGTTCCCTCAGCATCTTCGCCGAAATCAGATTAACAGGCTGATTGGGAATTTGCTCCACAAGGAGATTTGCCTACCATACGAGGAGAAGAAAGGGCGCCGATTTCGAACAACAATTAGGAGTTTTTCAGATGAAGCAACATGTAACCTTGTTAGCTATTTTCCTATTGCCATTTTTGGCTTATCCAAGTTGCGCCCAAACACCCGAATTTATAGTTAAGGGAATATGCAAGTACCGTAATCCAGACGAACCATTGGTTGCCGAAAATATTGTCAGTTTAGATTATCGAAACTTGTCACATCATGCATTCATGTCTAAAGACTTTGACAGATTCCCCAATCTACAGGCCATTGTCTTGTCTCAACATGAAGATGAACCTACTGAACTTCTTCTTGAGAGAATAAGCTTCGGGGCGAACTGTAAGAGTTTGCGATTTCTCGTGTTGGATAGTGTCATGATAGATGAAGAACTTCTAAATGTTGATGGCAGTATAAAAGTGATTTTTAGCCAAGCCTCGTTAGTAGAAAGATGTTCGGAATTGGAACAAAATAGAAAAGCTGAAGTGGAATATGGAGTTTGGAAGAACACGACAGTTGGTCTTGTAGATGGAGAGCACTTTAAGAGGATCCTTCGGGTTTCACGGCATTGGGACAATTGCTTCATATCGGAAGCGTTCGACGCTACTACGATCGAAGCCTTGGGAGCCGCCAAAACATTAGTGAGCTTGGACCTTACTGAAACCGAACTGGCTGAGACGGAAATAAACGCAATTTCTAGATGTAGAGGCTTGGAAGAGATTAACTTAACAGCCGCACAGTTTCCTGTTTTGCTACTATCAAAAATTCCATGTCAAAATTTGGTGTCATTGCAATTGGGTGGTTGTAAGGTAGGGCCTGGTTTTTCAACCAATCTGAGTTTTCCTCGCCTTGAGCATTTGGACTTGGGTAGGGCAGATTTATCGGAAGAAGATTGCACGTGGATATTGGAATGCGACAACTTAAAGTCACTGAAATTGACTGGAGCAGCGTTCCCTACCAAGTTTTTTAAAAGCCTTGTTGAGATGGAAAACCTAACAGCCCTCACTTTGTACGATGATTTTGCAGAAGTCGAAGAATACCAAGAACTTGTAAATGAAAGGCCAGACTTAAAAATCAAGTTTAGCCCGCGCCCTTTGGAGGCCGGTTGAGAATGGGCCTCGTTAGGCGAGGCCTAGGAGGCGAGGCCTAGG
>CAZDBA010000064.1:10365-25529 GCA_964503615.1 uncultured Pirellulaceae bacterium | reverse complement strand
TCGGGAGGCGATTCCAGTCCAGACGATCAATACTGCGAAAGACCAGATCGCGCGGTGGGCAACGAGATCTTGCGAATCGACGACACCCTGAAAGAGCTTGATGAAAGCCGGGAAGACTCCCCACAGAAACTGGGCTGCGATCGCAGCTGCCATTCCCAACGTCCAGTTGGTCGAATCGGGATGTTTTACTTCCACGCTGGCAGCACTTATTTCTTTTTGGTTCTTAGGGTTTCCTGAGTGGCCAAAACGTTGGCAATGTGTTGACGGCGAAGCGGCATACGGCTGCGGGGATCAAAGACGCGGCAATCCAGGTCTTCATCGTCCGGATGCATTTCGAGATCGTACTCAGCCCCGATCAACGAATTCTTTGAGGCCGATAACGCGCCCCGAGAACGACTTTGAATAAACGCCATCCACTGTCGTCCCATTCCGGCCATCAGTGAGCGACCGTCGCCACCTTCGTCAGCAAATTCCTCGGTCGACAACGCAGCGTCATAGTCTGAAAAGTCGTCATCGCTGGGAGGAATGGGTGCCAGATGCAAAGAGAAGCTCAGAAACATCGTGAATCCGACTGCCAGCCATGTGCAAACGATTCCTCGTCCGGCCATGTCGACCCAAATGTTCAGCTTGAGTTTGACTTTCGTAATCGCACCGGTGAACGCGCGTAAAATCAACATTGTCAAAAAGAACAACAACCACAAAGCCAGAAAATCAAGCACGAAGTGGTAGTCCGGCATCTTGGTCAGCAACGCCGCTGCGAGGTTTTCATAGTACGCGGACGCCACGATGGCAGCGATGTAAAAATTGATCAGCGTCAGCACATTGTTCCAGAGCCCGAACCAGAAATTGACCGCAATGATCAAAATAAAAGCAAAGATGGCGATAAAGATAAGCATTTTGGATTCTACCGAATTCTATTTATTCAAGACGCGCTGTAGTTCTTCGATCGACGTTTCACCTTTTGCGACCATCACGATTCCTTCGTCTCGAATCGAGATGTGATTCGATTGTTTGGCAGCCTGAGACAAGGTATCCAAACGGGGCGAAGCCTTTGCCGCCGCACAAACTGGATCGCTCATCGCCAACAGTTCAAACATCCCACTCAATTCCAAATAACCGCCCCCGATACAATCTTTGCAGGGCGGAATCGGCTCTTCATCTTCGTCGATCATCTGATCGTTCCAAGGCAAAGGCTGATACAAGTGCTGGATTCGTCCCGGCGGAATTCCCAGCTTGGCCAGTAAATTCGGATTGGGCGGAAACGCCTGTTTGCATTTCTTGCATAGCTTTCGAATCGAACGCATACACAAAATCGCTTTGGTCATTCGCATCAATTGATCGATGTTCGGTTTCAAGGCGATGATCCGCAACAGAGCGTCCAATGCGTGTTTGGCAGGAACTCGCAGCACCAGCAACAAGTTCTCTTTTTCGGCCAAGTCCATAATCTTGTTCAGCATTTCCGCATTCGGGATCTCGGGAAACGCGAGGACCTGAGGCTCGAGCAACATCAACTGCGGGATTGGTGTCCAAAAGTTCTCGCCGGCCGACTCGTCGAACGTGATTTGCGAGATGTTAATTACCTCCGGCTCCTGGCGAGATTTTTCTTCGACCACATAGTAATCTCGAGTAAAGCGATCAAACGAGTTTAGCATGGCACGCCAAGACGTGGTGAGCCCTTCGCCGGGCATACCACAGCTGATAATGATACCGGTATCGGCCCGCAGTATCTCGGACAGCTGTTCTCGCATACGAGGTCGCATGCCCAGTTCTTCAACCGTTTCACAGGGCGGCTTTTTTCGATTGGTGAACATTGCAACCCGTTCGCCGGTGGCAATCCCTTGCGAAACGATCTTGCACTTGATCTTTTTGTCTTCGAAAACCGCTTCGAACTTTCCCTTTTGACGCTGTCGTCGTTCTTGATAATTCATGCCGGCCAGCTGTTTGATTGCGGCCAGCATATAGTCACCCGTTTCCCGATCCATGGGAGGCATGGGGTGCCAGATACCGTCAATTTGGAATCGGATTTTGACCGCTTGGGCCGAGTAATCAAGCACAACCGTGTCGGCTCGTCGCTGAATGACGTCCGCGATCAAAATACAAGTCGTAGGATATCCCGGCGAGGGTTCCACAAGTTCCAGATTCGATTTGGATTCTTCCGAGTTCGCACCAGCAGCGACAAAGGTCACCTCGGGAAACTCGATTTCTTGTTCTTGTTCTTTGGACATGTCTGAACGTAGTTTCCTGTTATGACTTTAATGATCGTTGAATCTCAGCAACCGATGTCAGGCCGACCAGTCCCAGTCGGTAAGCCTGTTGCGTCAATGTTGGATTACCCAGCTTTTTAGCCGCTGCCGCCAAATTGTTGACGTCAGGATTCTTAAGCATAAATTTTCGCAATTGGTCGGTCATACTGATCATCTCAAAGTACGCGATGCGGCCGATGTATCCGTATGCACTACAGGTTTTACAGGGTGGAATTACGATCGGCTCACCTTTTTCGTCGACTTGGCCGGGTGGTGGACCGGTGAAATGGTTGAACAATGAATTTTGTTTTGACGGGTCGCCACCGAGCTGTTGAATCAGCTTTGGCTGTACCTGGATCGATTGTTTGCAAGTCTCACAAAGTCGTCTGGCCAGTTTTTGACACGTCGATGCGGTAACCGCTTTGACGAACTGCTCTTTGTCGCCAGCCAGTTGATACAGTCGCAAAATCGCTTCCGCGGCCGAGGCGCTTTGTAGGTGAGTCAGCACCGAGCGACCTTCGACAACAACTTGGCGCGTTACTTCGTCCAGCGTCGCCGCATCGGAAATCGTGGGAACGACCAAGCCCTCAGGTTGAGTCATCACGACTTTTCGAATCGTTTCCACCGGAGAACCGCCGACGGGATAGTAGTGCGGGGTAATGTTTTCATGGTTAAATTCGCCCTCGCTCTCGGAAACGACCCCAACAACGTCACGCGTCACGCGGTCAGCAGCCGAAAGGGCTGCCGTCCAACTGGCCGAAAGTCCTTGTTTGGGCGGCGCGGAAATGATGACCAAACCGGGAGCATTCATATGATCGACCAGCACACGAAACGTTTCAGGCCACATTCCCAACTGGCCAAGATTCATTGCTGCTTTCGATTTTTGTATCAGCTTCAACTGAACCCGTTCACCCGTCTGTACGCCTTGCGAAACGATCTCGATTTTGGCCTTTTTGTTGCGATAGGAAAAACCGAATTGGCCCTTTTGTTGATTGCGGCGTTCTTGAGGATTTAGACCCGCGAGGTACTTTGCACTCGCCAGTACTCCATCGCCCGTTTGTCGATCCATCGTAGGCAGTTGTTGCCAAACACCATCAATCTCCAACTGGATCGTGGCCGCTTGCGCGGTGTAATCCAAAACTACCGTTTCGGCGCGACGAGTGGTGAGTTCAGCGATAAGGTCTTTTAACTGAGGAAAGCCAAAACTTTGACGAGCCCGAATCAAGTTGACTTGTTTCTCTTTCGCATCGGCGCCGGCGGGGGTAAACGAGACGTTGGCTCCTTCGTCTTGCGGCAGGACCTCTTGTTCCATGACCGCCAGGTTGCCGCCTGACTTGATCGCCGTTTTTCCAGAGGCGACATTTTTGGCCAAGCTTGGGTCAGCGGTTAACTTGCTTCTGCGGATAAAAAAGTAGACCAAGGAAGGTGTGACCGCTGCAACTAAATACAGCGGAAAACCCAATAGAAAAATCGGGATCGAGATCGCCAGGAAAAACCCCAACAGGAAACTGCCAAGATTGATTGGATTCCAAAGATCGGGATCCATTTTCGTTTTTTCGCCAAACCGAATCCCGTCCAGGTTCATTCGGTCGCTGACAACGACCCAATACCAAAACACGAGCACGATCAAAATGATCTTGATCAATGAAAAATAACCGCCGGGCCCGCGATCCACGATCGCTTCGGCATCAACGGGTTTCGCGGCTTCCTGGGCCAGCAACGGAAACGACTCGATTGATAGGAAGCTCGCAAAGCCGGGCGCAGAGATGCCTTGGGCCTGAGCGGATTCGACTCCGCAGGTCAAAAAAAACAGGCTCACTACGATAAAAATCGCGGCGAGCCGCCCGTTTCGAGTCCAAAATGGCATTAAATAATTCCGGGTGCCGAGACGTTGATACCTTTGAGACGCATCTTGAGTTCTTCTTTATTCGGCGCGACCTGAAATGCGGTTGGCCGATCGATCAATTCGTCGTCGATCAGGCTTTTGAGACTTTTCGTAAAGTCCTGCATGCCTTCTTCTTCTCCGATTCGAATTGCATCGGGCAGGCTGTGGTCTCTGCCTTCGAGAATCAATTTCTTAACTGTTGGGTTAAAGGTCATGACTTCGCAAGTCGGTACACGGCCCACGCCAGGTTTGATCGATTTGAGCAGCTTTTGACCCACAATCGCTTTCATGTTCATCGCGATCGCACTTCGAATCGCACCGTGCATCTCTTCTGGGAATAGATCCAGAATACGTCCGATCGTGGAAGGAGCCGTTGATGCGTGGATCGTACCGAAGACAAGGTGCCCAGTTTCCGCAGCGTGGATCGCTGTCATGAACGTTTCTTCGTCACGCATTTCACCCACCAGAATGATATCCGGGTCTTCACGAACTGCGTGTTTCATACCGATGCCAAAGTCCACGACATCCATGCCGATTTCACGTTGGTTGATCAAACATTTTTCATCGGTGAAAACAAATTCGATCGGATCTTCGAGCGTCAAAATGTGTTTGATGTAAAAACGGTTGATGTAGTTCAACATCGACGCGATGGTCGTACTTTTTCCAGAACCGGTAACACCCGCTAATAACACCATGCCTTGATCAAAGTGGCACAGGGTTTCCATTACCGGTGGCAAGTGCAAACCTTCGAAGTCGGGAATAAAGTTGTTTACACGTCGGGCGACCAATCCCATCTTTCCCAACTGTTGAAGCATGTTGACGCGGAAACGCCATTCGACGCCATCGACTTCAACGACATACGCAAAGTCGGCTCCGCCCTCTTCCTGGAAAATCTGCTTGTTACGATCGTCCAACATCGGCAACAGGAGGGTGACCATCTCTTCCGCAGTGATCGGATCGCGGTTGAGCGCCTGGAGTGTTCCATGGACACGGCAAAGCGGCGAACGGCCGACCTTCATGTGAAGATCGCTTCCCTCCAGTTTGACCAGTGCCCGGAAGTATTTGTCGACCGGAATGCTTTTCCGTTTTTTGCTAAATTGCCGCCGCAGCTGTTCGTCCAGAGACATCGGTTCGCCGGCAGCAGGTTTTGGTTTCGGAGTTGGTTTTTTATTATTGCTTGATGACATACTTGTATTGTACCCAGAATGAAACGGACAAGAATCAGAAAGGTCGCGCCAGAGCCAAAACGTTGTGAGATCTGGAACGGGAAAACCTAAAGAGCTCGGGATGTTTCATAGTTGCCCACGATAGGGCGGGAATATGCTGAAGGATTTTAAGGATATAACGAATAATTTTGGCAGTGGCAAAAGCAGGAGAAAAGGCCGGCAAGGCACCCAGCCCGTTGGCTTTCTGGACGAATTAGTCCTCGATTAGAGCAGAAAACGTCAAACGCCGATTAGCAGCCTCCCCAAATTCAGGTTTTGCTGCCCAAAAGGCTGGATTTAACTTAAATTGAGAGATTCTCGCCGTCAATTGAGGGTCGATTTATGGTAACCCGACCTTTTCCCGTTATGTCCGATTCAGGTTTAGATGGACATAAAGCTTACGTTAGCGAGGACGAAGGCAAGCTGTTTCCTCGTCTACGCGGCTTACGCGTAGGCTTTCAAATAAAATGAAGGCTTCCCCGTAGAAAGATGAGTGCTGGGCGCTACTTTCGCAAGAGCGAAAGGCGACTGTGCAAGACAGGAAAGCAGTTGATCGTTTTGGAACGATCGCTTTTTTTAATTTTCCACGGGCTCATCTTGGTCGGCATCTTCGACGTCCTCAAAGGCTTTTAGCTGTGCCTCCATACGTTGTAATTGGAACTCCATCGCCGAGACTATTGGGTCGTCTTTGTCTCGAGATTCAAGCATTATAAGGTATTGTTCATTAAACGTTTCATAAATCTTTTCCAAATTCTCCTTTCGATTTTTTGGTGCATTATTTCCTGCGATCGGGTCTCGAGCCAATCTGGCGCCAAATCGGAAATGGTTCCGGTACTGCTGGTAAATGGGAGGGTACTTTTCCGAAAACTCATTCACTGAATCTGCTTTAAAAGTTCTGGTCAGGCCAACGGTCAATTCAACGTCAAATTCACCCGCATCGCCAGGAAAAGACTCGGTGTATTCCGTTAAATTGGGAAGGGCCTCAAGAAGCTCTTCTCTTTGGCTTGGACCGAAGTGACGGGTAACTTTGATTGTTATAGCTGGACCATCAAATGAAATTTCGGCAGTACGAGCCAAAACGCCATTTCGGTCTTGTTCCAGAACCGACATCAATTCGCCGTTTCCAGAAGCCGAAACGTTACCCGTTTGCAAACCGCCTTCAAAGCCCAGCAATTCGGGGATCGTTTCGGGGTTATTCTCCGCCGATTCCGCTTCTTGATCCTGCGCGTGCAAACTGACGACGGTTGTCAAAAAAAGAAACACCAAAACAACAAAGTGGATTCCGGTTTTCATCTGATTTCTCCCTTAAAGATCTCGCCATGGCGATAGCGCCTTTGTGCGACCATTGTTACATAGACCCGCAAAGAGATCAAAACATATTCTGAACCAGATCAAAGTTTGACAGCCGAATCCTTTGATTTCCTATCGCCCAAACAAAATTCGGCATGGTAGACTGTCCCGCTTGATTTCGTTTCTGGGCACCCACTTTGGCTGCCACAATTTTTGGCGAGCCAAATTTTTTTTCATAAGTCTTGGAGATCCCACCAGTGGATTCAGAATTGATCGATCGTTCCAAAGCCATTTCTCAGCGCACTTTGCAACTGCAGGACAGTCTTTGACTATGCAGCGAAAGTCGAAGAGATCGAGAAAATCGAAAACCAAATGGGCGCAGCGGGCTTTTGGGACAATCAGGAGCGCGCCCAAGAGGTGGTTGGTCAGCTGAAAAGTTTAAAAGCGATCGTGACTCCCATGAGCGAGCTTGCCGCGGGAGCCGAAGACCTCGATGCGCTGATCGAGATGGCGACCGAAGACGACTCAGTCGCCGAAGAAGTCCGCGCGGAAGTCGAAACGCTTGAAAAACGGTTGGACAAGCTGGAACTAAAATCGTTGCTGAACGGGCCCAACGATGCCTGTGGAGCAATCATGACCATCCATGCCCGAGACGGTGGAACCGATGCCAACGACTGGGCCGAAATGTTGTTGCGGATGTATTCGCAGTGGGCGACCAAAAACGATTATTCCGTAACCCTGTTTGATCGTAACGAAAACGATGAAGCAGGAATCAACAGCGCCTCGATCGCGATTCGCGGACCGATGGCCTACGGATATCTAAAAGGCGAAACCGGTATGCACCGGCTGGTTCGTATCAGTCCGTTCAATGCGGACGGAAAGCGGCAGACCAGTTTTGCCGCAATCGATGTCTCACCCGAGATCTCCGATTCGATCGAAATCGAAATCCACGAAAAAGATGTCGAGACCGATACCTACAAAGCCAGCGGAGCCGGTGGCCAGCACGTCAACAAAACGGACAGCGCTGTACGGCTTCGGCATCTACCGACGGGAACCGTCGTCGAATGTCAGAACGAACGTAGCCAACACAAAAACCGTGCTCAAGCGTGGAAAATGTTACGAGCTCGTTTGGCTCGCCTGGAAGAAGAAAAACGCGAAGCAGAGGAAGCGGCCAAGTACAAAAACAAGCCACGAGTTGGTTTCGGCACCCAGATCCGAAATTACTTTCAACACCCGGACCAAAGGGTTAAAGATGCTCGCACCGGTTTTATGATGGGCGATTTCCAAAAAGTCCTCGATGGCGAAATACAGGGGTTCCTGGACTCAGTATTGCAATGGCGGATGCGAAGCCAAAACGAGTAGCCTAAAGCTTCAAAACGTCGGTCACCATCCAATACGTTGAGGCGAAAAAAACTACGACGCCTTGGACAACCAGCGCGCAGAACGTGACAACGGTAAGCAACAAACCGATCGCATTCCAAAATCGAGACCTAAGTTTTCTCGAAGAAATTGGGCCTTCTCCCATTAAGTCCGAAAGGAAAAACGCACCATATGCGAGCAACAAACCACCCACGAGTATAAAAAACAACACTCCCAAATGAATGAGAGCGTACTGCTGAGAAGCGACGAATCCTAATCCAACACAAAACAGCGCCGATCCGATCATCAGCGTGCGGATAGAAAATGTTTTGACGTTCGCAGAAAACATGCTTGTGACCTCTTTAATTCAGTAACTCCGATTCTGCCCTACCCTGCCAACGATTGTCAAATCAACAGACCAAATCGTAGGGAAAGATTCGAAATTAGATTCTGAATCATGTAAACTGTTTCCAACACTGATGGGAAACTGGCAAATATGACGACCGCGAATCTGCAAACTTTTCACAACAGCCTTTCTGCTGCGGTCGAAGAAGGAATCTCGTTGTGCCCAACGAAGAAGAAGTTGACGCAAAAACGGCTGGATGAAATTTTTGCCGCAGCGAGAAATCAAATCTCTGTCGACAGCGAACTCGGCGACAACGATCCAGGGACTTTGGACAACGTTCCCGACTGGTACGTTGCAGGACTGCAAGTTTTTCAACGTACTCGCTCGGTGGTTCCCGTTTTAGAAAGTTGGTACGTAACGGGGATTGCCCGGAAGAAATCAGTCAAAGCGACTCGATGGACAACGATCTATTTCATTTTGCTGTTGGTGGCAGCGGTTGGTAGCTTGTTCGTTTTCTATTGGACTTCGGTTCCCGAGATCGCCAACTTGAAGAACGATATCAATTTGCAACAAACCAGTGGTTTCGCGCCCGAAGATTTCCTGAGCGAGCAGCTTATCGCGATCATCGGGCTTTTGATCGCTGCAGCTTTGGCTGTGTTGATTCAGCACTTGATTAAGGGGAAGCGCTTTCTTACCAGTTCCCACTGTGCAGCGGTGCTGAAAGTCACCAAAGCGATGACGCGCTGCGGAGCAGGCGCCGAAGAGGCGAATCAGACCGCACTCACGCTGACGTCCGCCCCGCCAAAAGTGCGAGAAGATTTGATGTCGCTTGCGCTGCCGAAAAACGATCCTGGAAGCCTTGCTTCGTTGGCCAGCTATTTTAGTTTGGAATCGCAACGTAGGCTGGTTCGATTACAGAGGGCCAACCGATTGATCCTGATCGTGTTCTGTGGAGGCGGTATCGCCTTGGCGTATGGCGTGTTGATGTTCTTTCCGATCACGCAATTACTCGACGTTTTGTATCAAGAGTCGGTGGTAGGAGATTAGCTTGGACTCTTCATCAAAAAACAGCCACGATCCGGGATGGGACTGGATTTCAGAGAACCGGCAAACGATCGGACAGGAAATTCTCAAGATTGCTGAAAGCCTGCCAGGCAAAGACCAGGATACGCTTCGAACAGTAGCAACGTTTTTTAAATCCTCCACACCGATTCAAAAAGCGGTTGAGCATCCAGATGTGTTAACCTTGTGCCTTTCGTTTTTACAAGCGGAACAGGAAGACCGAACAGTAAAAACGATCCCACCGCTGGTACGCCAAGGGTTGTGCCAAATTGGTAAAACCGCTTCCTGTCGCGGTCGATTTCGCGAGCTGTTTCTTGTGCCGATCCTGTTAGTGTTTTCAACCGCTGTTGTTGTTGCTTTGATCAGCACTTTTGTGATTTCGCAAATGGAATTGATTGCATTGGATTTCGAAATCAAGTTGCCCTATCTTGCGGAGTGGATCTTCAAAATGGCCAAACTGATTTCGATCATTGCGATTCCCGCTATGGTTGTGGCATTCGTATTGTTGTTTGTTGTGTTCCTAATGAACATGAAAACCCGCGGCATACGCTTGGGAGGTGACCATTGGTTGGACCACTATTTCAAAAGTCGTCGTAGTCGAGCCGCCGGATGGGCTTGGCACATGTCGTTGCTTTTAAATGCGGGAATCGAAACGGATGAATCGGTATCGATAGCTGGAAATCGTCAACGCGGTTGGCTTAGAAAGACCAGTCTTGAATGGAGCGACGACCCTCAATCTTCATTCGGAGACAAGTATCAATTGTTAGATATGACGCTGGCAGTGAACAATCCAGAAGCGCAAATAGAGTTGTTTCAGGAGACGGCTCATTTGTACTGGAGCCAAAGTCGTTCGATCAATAACTGGTGGGCTTCCTGGTTTGCGTACCTGCTTTATTTTCTCATTCTCGCGGCGACCTTTTTTACATTTTTTGGAATTCTAATCGTGTCGATTAGCGTGTTGGGAGGGCTTGGGTGGTAGTGCCTAATCAAACACACTCAGATAATTCGACGGATGAACTGGTGGAAGAGTTGCAAGCTCTTTGTGCGCCTCGGCAACGAGCTTTGCTTTCGTTCATTGCGATTTCTAAAAAGCATGGATTGGATGTCGAATCGGTCTTGGGTTGTCTTTCCAGTGACTTGTCCCGAACGCCGCTCGAATCACGCAGGAATACCAGATATTTTTATTGGTCCCGAGTATTGGATTTTGCTACCCGATTGAAAAAATCCAGCAGCCAAGCACAGGCCCTTGCCGAATCCCATCCACCGATGCTGCCACAAGTCGTCGATCTTTCACTGCGTGTCGAAGAAGAGAGTGGCCGGCTGGAACAGTTTGAAAACGCCTGGCTACAACGATCGGCGTTGCCATCACCTCATTACAAAGAAACAGGAATTGCCAGACTGTTTCCGTTTATGATTAAGATTTGGCTTATGTTTGGCATCACCTTAGTGTTTTTGGGCCGGGTGGTGCCTCAATTCAAAGAGATGCTGGAAGAATTTGAGTTGGAGTCGAATTTAGCAATGTCCATCCTGATACAGGTTACGGAAATCATCGACCGATTATGGCCGCTCGCTCTTTTGATCGCTCTTTTGATCGCTCTTTGTTTTTTGCCATGGGTGTTTGGAAAGCTATGGTTTTTTGGAAGAGGAATGAACCCTTTTATTTGGCAACAACCTTTTCTGCCGGCCAGTCTCGAAAAAAGAAAAGCTCTTTCATTTTTACGTCGACTAAAAGGCCCTTTATTTGGGACTCTCTTTAGAGGGCTATTTCGGCTACAGCGATTACTGCGTATCGATTATGGATTCCAAGAGGAAATTCCTTTTGATAACTTGCTTGATCAAACATTTCCACAAACTGCAAAGCAGTTTTCGTCAAACGAAGCGGCAAAAGAGACTCAAGCCTGGGTGCTTTCCAGGTCGGCCAATAGCGTGGGAAGCAAGCAGCAATCGCGAAGCGAATTTTGGCTGAACACGTTTATCTTTGTGATGAATCTGTTTCTTGCCGCTATTGTTTTACTTGCAAGCGTTACGGTCTTTTCCGTTTTGGTAGCTGTCATCGAGAAATATGCCCTATGAAACGCCTATCAAAACCAAGCCAGAAAGTTCGCCGCGGCATCACTCTTGCAGAAATGTTTGTAGCCTGTGCCGTTACGGTGACGTTAATGGGAATGATAACCACGCTTTGTTTGCGAATTCAATTGGTATATCGGGACATCGGTCATCAGCGGCTCGCCCTGAACGAACTTGCCAACCAAATGGACGAACTGACTCGGTTGTCAGAAAACGACTTGGAAGAAAAGCTGGGAGCACTTGTCGTCTCTGATGAGCTGAAAGGCTCACTCAGAGAACCGGTGCTGACCGGGCAAGTCCAATCGTCGAAGCTGGGTACAAAATTGCTTCTTCAACTCGATTGGAAACGAAAACACCCGAGCAAACCGGTAGAGCTTGTTGGCTGGTTAACCGAAACCAAAGCGGTTGATCCAGACAGCGCTCCGGAGGAATCAAGATGAATATCCGTTCTACAAAATGCCCAATGGCAAACAGGCGTGGTTTTAGTCTTCTCGAGATGACCATCGTTATCTCGGTCTCCAGCGCATTATTGGTGATGCTTGTTTCCGGGATTAATACGACGAAGAAATTTTCGTCAGCGATGGATGATCAGAAAATTCAACATCAACAACTTTCGCGACTTGCTAATGACTTGCGCCGGGCGGTACACGATTGTGAGACGATGGAGATTCGAAACGTTAACGAGCTTCATCTTTTTAGCCAGGGCGAAAGTACGGTCTTTAAGATCGGTGATGAAACGGTAACGATGGAAAAATCGGTAGATGACAAGACAGCTCGAGAAGAATATCGATTGGCCAGAGGATCTGTGATTCAGTGGGATGCAAAAGAGCTTCCTGAGAAGATCGCCCTGATCGTCAACAGAGAGCGAATCCGAAATCTGAAAGAACCTCCGAAAGACGATTCAAATCTGAAATTGGATTTACACGTGAAAGCGTACGCAAACCGGCGTTCTGTTACTTCTTCAAGCGGAGGAGCAGAATGAGTAACCGCAATCGCATCAATCGTTCGACTCGCAACGGGACAACGATCGTTATCTGTCTTGTCGCGTTGACAGTCACTTCCATGATCTTGCTTGGTCTGGCTCGGGCTAGTCTGAAACAACGTTTGCAAACACGCATGGAGCGACAGTTGGAGCAAACCTATTGGGTCCTCGATGCAGGATTGGGATTGGCGATAGAGCGATTCGCTTCCGACCCTGAGCAAGAGGACTTTCAGATCGATCTCGATGGTGAGCTGGAAAAGTACCAAGCAAAAATTGACTTTGTGGTAAAAGATGCCGAAACTGAAACCACGGTAAAAGTCACTGCAAGACTTCAAAGTCGCCACAAGTACGGCAGCGTTACCCAACGATCAAAAACTATCCGAATACCCAAACTCCAACAACAAACCGGTCAACCCAAGGAAGAGAGCAACGAAAATGATCAGTAAAAGATCTCCGCAGTTTCTCAAACGAACTGGATTTACACTCGTCGAGTTATTGGTCGTGATCGCAATTATCGGAATCCTGATAGGGATGTTGCTACCTTCCGTCCAGAACGTTCGTGAAGCTGCTCGCAGATCACAATGTGCTCATACTATCGCCCAATTGGGTCTGGCGACGCACAATTATGAATTTGCTTTTGAGCATTTGCCTCCGGGAGTTGTTGATCCCAAGGGTCCGGTACTCACGCAATCTACGGGAATACATGTCGGATTTTTGGTTGAGTTACTTCCATTCATAGAGCAACGCCCGCTTGCGGATGCATTTAACAAAACTCTTGGCGCTTACGCGGTAGCGAATCAGCCGGCAACCGGGACGCCCGTTTCAGAATTCATGTGCCCATCAGCAAGCAACAATCGTGGATTCGGCGGGCCGTTTCTTCCCGGGCTGACCAATTATGCGGGATGCCATTCAGGAATTGAGACGGTCATCGACAGTGATAACAATGGCCTGCTTTATCTCAACAGCCAGATCGTTTGGGATGATATCTACGACGGTTCGACCAACACGTTGATGATCGGTGAGTTTTTGCCGTTCGAAGATACGTTGGGCTGGGCGTCCGGAACTCGAGCCTCGCTACGAAATTGTAGCGACATCATGTCTTCTTCTCAATTTATCAAGGCAGCTCTCAATTTACCGTTACCTAATAACCAAGTCGGTGGATTCTCAAGTAGCCACAATTCAGGATTGAATGTCTGCATGGCTGACGGTTCTATCCATCATGTGTCGTTTCAAATGGACCTGAAGATCTTTGCCAATCTAGGTGACCGCGAAGATGCGCAGCTCCTTGGCGATGTGTTGAAGAAAAAGTAACTCTGGCAATACCAAGAGTGCTTGCAATCCAGAGCAGCCATCCTGAAAAAAGAACGTCCGCAAACAGGGTTCCGTAAACGATTCACGGTCTGGACCGATTCCGCTTTCTCGAAGTGTCGAGTGAAAAAGTGACGGGAATAGGACTCGGCTTGCCGCAAATAGCCCAAAATGCAACTATTGGCTGTTAGTTAACGAGCGGGCACAAGCCAAAACGGCTTGGCAAGTCGCTCGATCCACACCTCAGTCGGAGCTTAGATTCACAGCTCGACTTCCAATCGGAGAAAAAGAAAATGTTAGCAATGATGGGCATTGACCCGATATATTACTTGGTGATGGGACTGGGGACCTTGCTTTCGGCAGGCGCCAGCTGGTTGGTCAAATCCCGCTTTAATAAGTATTCAAAAGTCCCCTCAACACGGGGCTACACCGGACAGATGGCAGCCCAGAAACTTTTGGATCACGCCGGTATCACAGACGTAAAAGTCGTTCGCGTTCAAGGGTTTTTGTCTGATCATTACAATCCAACGAACAAAACACTTGCGCTATCACCTCCCGTTTTTGACAGTACAAGTGTTGCCGCGCTCGGAGTGGCCACGCATGAAGCGGGGCACGCAATTCAACATAACATCGGCTACTACCCACTGAAATGGCGAAGCGCAATCGTACCTGCGGTTAAATTCGGTAGCCCGATTGGTATGTACGCAATGTTTGGCGGTTTAGCTTTAATGGCCAGTCAGGTCGCGTTCGGAAAAACAGTTTTTTTGGTTGGTGTAGTCTGTTTCGCAGCATTGTTGTTGTTCCAACTGGTTACTCTCCCGGTTGAATTCAACGCCAGTGCCCGCGCCAAACGATTGGTCGTTGAGGCGGGAATCGTCGGTCACCAGGAACGAGAAGGAATCGACAAAGTACTCAGTGCAGCCGCGATGACCTACGTCGCCGCGTTTGTAGGGACACTTTTACAACTTCTTTACTTCCTCTGGCGCTCGGGATTACTTAGCGGCAACAACCGCAGCTAAGAAACGGCAACCATTTGAAATTATCACAGCCGCCTTCGTCGTTGACAGAGGCGGCTTTTTTTGAACCTTACGGATTCGAAGAAGGTACGAAAAGTGAAACAGAACCGCTTTCAATTCAGCTTGCGAACAGTCCTTTTGGTATTCGCGTCTTTCTGTTTGCTTTTCGCACTTGTGTACACAAACCCCAATGTCAGGGTTTTGATTCTAAGCGTTATCTGCGCAAACCTGTTGGGCTTGGTAATTGCCCTGTTCGTTACCCATGTGCTTAAAATGCCGAACGATGGGAGCTATCCGAATCAGGAAGCGCCGAATGATGATTCAGATCAGAATCAGAACCTACACCGCGACGCTGAGAATTGATCGAAACCCGGGGTCATCTCGAAGTTGATCAAAGTCAG
>CAZDBA010000064.1:7569-10265 GCA_964503615.1 uncultured Pirellulaceae bacterium | reverse complement strand
GCGACGCTGAGAATTGATCGAAACCCGGGGTCATCTCGAAGTTGATCAAAGTCAGGTTCAGAATCAACGTTCTTGCGATACTCAGGATTGATATCCAACGCGATACCCAGGTGTTGTGTGCATTGGGCAGGTTGCCGAGCAAGCGCGTAGTAACATGCCAGGTTGTAATGGCAGATTGCGCTTTGGGTGTCGATTCGAACGGCGGTCGTCATGATCTCAATCGCCGCTTTGATGTTGTCGACTCGTTTGTAACACCATGCCAACGCCAACAGGGTATGCAAATTGTCTTCGTCCAACCGCAACGACTGCTCAAGATAATTGATCGCCTGAACATACCGTCCCGCTGAGCGATGGGCTTGGCCTTTGAGAAAAAGGATATAAGGCTTGAAGCCCTGAGGTTTAACGATGCTGCCCAGAGCGTGTAGTGCTTTGTCAGCGAACTGTTCACGGAGTTTAATATCCAATGGCCAGCGATCATCAAAGACCATAATGAGGTCCAGATAACCCTCCGCATTTCGAATCAATTTTTTTCGCCGAACACGATCGGGACAAACCATGGGTGTCTCAGTGAGAAGCATGAAAAATACACCTTTTTCAACTCTACCCCTTCGCTGCTGCTCAACCTTCAGTTTTCATTGAAACTTGGAAAACTGAGTGAGAGTGAATCGGAAAACGAAGGCATGTGTGGATAGTAATGACGCTAAGGCGAGTAGGGCTGTAACGGTTTTGACGACCAATATCGTTTTGACCATGTGGTGATTTGTTATCACTCAAAACCAAGGTGATGCCGTCTCACAACATCTTGCCGTTTCGCAACAAGCAATCTTTCGTAAACGAGGCTCCAAAAACAATTGGTACAGTCTTTGCAATTTCAAACAATCAGCTTTACTTCCTGTTCCCAATTGCACCCTCGTAATGAATCCAGCATTCAGCGTTTTCACCAAATTTGCGGTCATCGCGTGTATCTCGTGGATGGTCTGCCTGGTCCAAATCGACATTCGGAATGCGGATCATCTACCTTCCAATTCCATAGAGAATTCCTCAATGGACACCCCGTGGCGGCTGACCGAATTTGGATGGCAGAATTCGAATCAGTGGCAACACCGCGCGACAACTGCGCCTTGGGTGACCCGGATCCACCCTTTCGTTTGGACGGCAGGGATTTTGCTAGCCGTCTTGGGGCTGATGGTATGGTCATCCAGCGAAGTCGAGATGGACAGTTTGACCGATCCCAAACTTTTAAAGCGCAAGAAGAAAAGCAGGTTCCCTGAAATCAAGCCAACCCATTGCAAAGGGTGTGGCAAGTGCGAGAACTTTTGCCGCGAAGATTTCCTGAACGGGTACTAGAGCTACTTTGATGCGACTTAAACAACAACCGCCGACGCTGGAACCGGAAAATGTTGGCACAAGTCAGAAACATGTGAACGGATCGTTCCTTGAACCGCTTCGTCGTCCGGGTTTCTCAACACCTGACAGATCCAACCACCGATCTCTTTCATTTGATCAACACCCATACCGCGAGTGGTAAGTGCTGGGGTTCCGATTCGGATACCGCTTGGATCCATCGGTTTGCGTTGATCGAACGGAATCATGTTCATGTTGACCGTGATACCACAGCGATCGAGAACAGCGTCTGCAATCTTTCCGCCGATGTTGAACGGAGTCACGTCGACAAGAACAAGGTGGTTTTCTGTTCCGCCGGTGCTCAAGCTCAAACCGCCTGCGACCAACGATTCGGCCAACGCCTTTGCGTTGTCGATAACGTTCTGAGCATAGGTCTTGAACTCCTGTTTGAGCGCTTCACCAAAACAAACTGCTTTGCCTGCCACGACGTGCATCAACGGGCCGCCTTGCATTCCAGGAAAGACGCTTCGGTTAATGGCTTTCTCACTAGATTTTTTGCACAAGATCAAACCACCGCGCGGTCCACGAAGCGTCTTGTGCGTAGTCGTAGTGACAAAGTCGGCGACTTCGACAGGGTTGTGATGAACTCCACCCGCAACCAATCCAGCGTAGTGAGCCATGTCAACAAACAACTTGGCACCTACTTCGTCTGCAATCTCTTTGAATTTGGTGTGGTCAATCTCACGCGGGTAGGCACTCGCACCGGCGACGATCAATTTTGGTTTGTGCTCTCGCGCCAGTTTGGCGATTTGGTCAAAGTCCAACAGATGCGTTTTCTCGTTCACGCCGTAATGGATAAAGTTATAAAGCTGACCGGAAAGGTTCAGTTTCATTCCATGCGTCAGGTGCCCACCATGCGCGAGATCCAAACCCAAAACGGTGTCGCCCGGTTTCAGTAGAGTCATATAGACCGCTTGGTTGGCTTGCGAACCGCTGTGTGGCTGAACGTTGGCGAACTCCGCACCAAACAACTCGGTCGCGCGGTCGCGAGCGATGTCCTCGATGACATCGGCGTATTCACATCCGCCATAATATCGTTTGCCCGGATAGCCTTCTGCATATTTGTTGGTCAACACGCTACCAGCCGCTTCCATAACAGCAGGACTGGTATAGTTTTCGCTGGCGATCATCTCCAACCCGTCATGTTGACGTTCCGCCTCTTTGGCGATGGCGTTGAAAACGGCTGGATCGTGAGAGTTAAGATGGCTCATTCGAGGGCTCGGCAAAAATGGTTACTTAAAACAAAGATTGTGAAAAGCTATAAGGCGATGGTCAACAGCTAGTGAGAATAC
>CAZDBA010000064.1:0-7469 GCA_964503615.1 uncultured Pirellulaceae bacterium | reverse complement strand
TGAATGCTAAACTCGCGCGAAAGGTCGTTTGCCGATGATTCAAGTTCAGCAAACTGAGCCCGTGACAGAGGATGTTCACCAAAGAACTTACAAGCCGCCCATGCCCACGCGTAGTTGCGAACGCTGCGGAACGCTTGGTTCGGCATACGGAAAACGTCTTCCAGCGATCGAGAGTTTCCTTCCGCAACGTCTTCGCGAATGATTTTGACGCGGCCCCAGTGAGCCGCTTCTTCTTTGCTGCGCAGATTGTAGTTCAACTGTAGTTCACCATCGGCCCATCGATGCACGGCCAGCAATTCCGCCATCCCTTCGCTATACCAGGGCGGACCGCTGCCGCGAAGGAACCATTGCATAAATGAATGCGTACCTTCATGCAGTACCAAGTGGCGAGTGTAGTAGTCACCCGGTTGCAAATAGATCCACATGTGGTGATGAAGATTAAAGCCAGCAGGAAACTCGGGAAGATCGTCAGGGAAAAGTTTGGCTTTGATGAACCGATCTTTTTCTCCGATGACAAAAGCGCTGACTTGCCAACCATTCGCCTTTTCTGGATCGACTTCAAAATACTCGCACCAGAGAGGCACGGCCCGATCGAAGACTTTGACCAGTTCTACAATTTCTGGTTGCTCACGAAGATCGGTGTAGAGCACAACGTGTTTACCCTCGATCCGCAAGATTCCGTTTGCGGCGACTCGCTCCTCATCGATCTTCATCGGTTCGGGCATTTGCGGGTTGAGCTCGCGCATATGGACTAAATCCTGTTGCCCAGAACACAAGACAGCCGGAAAAAGCACAGCGATGATTAAGAATAAAGAAAAGTCGCGTTTGAACATGTTTATAATTTTCTCATCAGATCTAATTTTTTGCCGTCACTATTAAAGAAAACTTACACCGATGCCCAAGCCCACTTTATCAAAACGGTGTAGTCCATCGAATTTGATCAAGCTCATGTTAGCAGTTTTAGCGCTGCTCGCGTTAACCCATTGTCCAGGTTGCGTCGGTCAACACGAAAAAGAAGTTATCGTTTATTCTGCGTTGGACAAAGAATTCTCGCAGCCAATTCTCGAACAGTTCGAATCACAGACTGGAATAAAAGTGCTTGCCAAGTTCGATGTTGAATCGCAAAAAACGGTAGGCTTGGCGAACGAAATCGTCCAGACGCAGAAGCGCCCGCGAGCCGATGTGTTCTGGAATAACGAAATTTTACATACACTGCGGCTTAAAAAGCTTGGTTTGTTGGATGTCTATCGTAGCAAGCACGCTGATCATTTTGCCGCGAGTTTTGTTTCCGAAACCGATCATTGGCACGGCTTGGCGGCTCGCGCCCGAGTTTTAATCGTGAATACCGATTTGATTCCCGACGCCAAAGACCGACCCACTTCGATCCATGATCTTGTCGATCCCCACTGGCAAAACAGATGCGGTATTGCCAAACCGTTGTTTGGCACCAGTGCAACTCACGCTACTGTTTTGTTTGATCGTTGGGGCGCCGAAACCGCTGAAGCGTTTTTTACAAAGGTAAAAGAAAATGCGATCGTCGAAAGTGGCAACAAGCAAGTCGCGATCCATGTTGCTCAGGGGCGCTACGCTTGGGGAATCACTGACACGGACGATGCGATTATAGAGATCGACCGAGGGCAGCCGGTAGTAATGGTCTTTCCCGATCAAGACGTCGATCAAGAGGGCACGTTATTGATTCCCAACACGTTGGCGATCGTAAAGGGCGGTCCCAACGCTGAACAAGCTCGCCAGTTGGTAGACTTTTTGCTGGAAGGAAAAGTAGAAAAACAATTGGCCGAAGGGCGCAGCGCACAGTTTCCATTAAGTGAAAACGTAAGCACAGTATCGCGAGCCGATCCGGAAGGGTTACGAATTATGCAAGTCGATTTTGAATCGGCAGCTGATTCCTGGGAGACGGCAACCAAGTTTCTAGCGGATCAGTTTCGATAGAATAGGACCCGAGGTTTGTAGTCCCGTCTTTAGCCGAGACTACGATTACTCTTCTGATGCTGCCAGTGCGTCTGCTTCGGTAGGATAGACACTCAGCAGTTCGTGCAAGTTCATAATCTTAAGCGACTCTTCGACCGCCGGCCTAAGATCGGAGATTTGAAATTCCAAGTTTGCTTCTTCGCATTTATTGCGGACGTTGACCAGTTGGCCAATCATCATAGATGAGACGACAGCGATGTTACCAAGATTGACCAGGAAGTACTTTGAGTCAGCGGTTGCCACCGCTTGGGACAACTTTGAGCCAGTTTCGCGAATGTGGTCGTCGTCAATAAAACAGTTCCCGTTTAGCTTGACGATCTGGTGGTCAGCCAAAACTCGCGTCTCTAAATGTTGTGCAGGTTCATCAGACATAACTACTCCACTCAATTAACAAACGGTGAGAGGTTGAACTGCAAGCCCGGCAATTTGATAGGGCTTTGAATAATCCCTTTTCCTTCCTCAAGTTTAATCGATAGTGGGCTAAAGCACAAAAAATGCTATTTCGGACGACGATGACTGCAAGTATTGCTGGGAATTCTAGACAGTTGCCGCTGAAAATCGCGAGGAGAAGATAAAGATTTTGCGCAGCTTGTTCAAATTGCCGACAAACTAAAATTTCAAACCGTTTTGCGATTCTTCTGCAAGGTGATTTCGTTGCCTGCGTTGTTATGAGTCACTGCATCCATAAAAGTGCGGATCAGAAACAAGCCTCGGCCACTAACCCTGGTCAAATTCTCTGGTGAACGTGGATCGGCGACTTGTTCCGGGTCGAAACCGGGCCCTTCGTCCTTGACCTGGATTTCGATCGCGCGGTTGGAAAAACTCGCGCGGACTTGAACGCGTCGATCGCAAAACGGCTCTTTAGACTTGCGAGTACGTATCTCGCTATAGTACTTGTCCTCCTCGTCCGGTTCGCCAGTTGCTCGCAAGCTCGATTCGACTTCCAGATTCCCATGATGCATCGCGTTGACCAACGCCTCATCGAGCGCCATACCGATCTGTAATCGATCGGGCTCTGACCATTTGGGAAGTTTGGTTTGCAAGTGTTCGATGAGTGGACCGATTAGGCTCTGGTCGTTTTCCAGCACGAACGCCAGTTGGCATTCTTCGGTGCAAGATTGATCGTGGACCTGGTTGATTCGGACACGGTCCGACATCTCCAACACATGACTTACCGTCCTCTGCAAATCTTTTTGCAATCCACTCTTGGGCGTGTAATTGGCAGCACCACATCGCAGCGCATCCATGGCAACTTGCTCTGATCCAAAGCCAGTGATCAAGACGATCGGGATCGACGGGTGGGACTGCTTGAGATGATTCACCAACTCCATCCCGCTGATGTAGGGCATCTGTAAATCGGTAACGACCAGATCAGGGAGCCTGCCATCCTCTTTTTTGGCCATTGTGTCAATCGCTTCGATCGCAAGTCGACCATCTTCGGCAAACTGAACGGACCATTCAGAATTCTGTTCCAGTAAACGGCCCACGAGCATGCGGTCCACAGGAGAATCGTCAACGACAAGGATCTTCTTCAAGACGGTTTGTGCCTCTGTTGGGCCGGCGGATTCCGCCAGCAGGTTTGATAAGCATGCTAATCGACGAGGGCCTTTCATTTTTGTAGCTACCAGCGCACATGACAACCATGAATTTGGCATTCTGCGGTTTTAGGTGGCTCAAAAGGACCCAGCATCGGTAGAAGCTTGGGTTCTTTTGATGTGGGAAAACAGCGCCCAAACGGTAGCTTAACTCTGCGCGATTCGCGCCGATTTAGGCCCCGCTACCAGTAACTGAGCTTTAGACATTTTCAAAAATGTCCGGTCCGACGATTGCGGTGTTGTTGGCGAAGATGTTATCGAAATCAGCGAACACGGCGTCCGCAACGTTCACGGCACCGCCTCTGGCTCTGGCCGCGTTCCTTCTGAACTCGGAGGTAACAAGTCTCAGGTCGTCGGCCCCTTGAACGAAGAGAGCACCACCGTTGCGGGCGGAGTTGGTGGAGAAGAAAGCATCTCGCGCATTCAACCCGATTCCAAAGCTGGCGAACGCGCCACCATCCTGGCGTAGTGCACGGTTGTTGAGGAAGCGAGTACCTTCTCCAGCGGTATTGGCCCGAAGGAGGACATCGGCTGAAGAATTGGCTGAATGGGAGAAGATCGCGCCACCACTGTTAGTGGCGAAGTTGCCTCTAAAATCTCCACCTAAAATTCTGACGGGAAGTAAATCGCTCGAACCCGATGTCGCCGTGTAGACCGCGCCGCCCAAGCCGATGGGGTTCGCGCTCAAGTCACTGGCTCCAGTCGGGTTTGCATTCAGAAGAGGAGTTCCAGCAAAGTTTCCCAAGAATTCAGTATCGGCTATACGTAGTGTGGCCGAACCCGAGAGCGCGACGCCACCTCCGCTTCCATCGCTGGAGTTAGCGGAAAAACCAGTGTTCCTAACTACAGCGCTGCTCTCAAAATTGGCATCGCTAAAAACGGAGATCCCGCCTCCCTGTAGAGAGACATCGGCGGCCAAGTCTAAAGATTGTGCTCCAAAGCTGGCTCTGTTTTGCACAAACGTCGAGTCCTCGACAGTTAAGTTCGCATCCGCGCGGTTTAAGGGTGTGTGGTAAACTCCCGCTCCACCAGCGGGGTTGGTGGATGCGGTCGACGTGACGGTACTGGTTACGCTATTACTTCTGAATGTCGAATCGAAGATGTTCAGGGTTGCACCTTCGTTGGCCAAGCCACCACCATAGATGCCTGCAAAGTTGCCTTGGAACAGAGTATTTCGAATGAAAACCAAATTCGTATCGGACTGGGCTCTTGTATCGCCACTGTTGAACACACCGCCACCGCCAAGAACCAGATTTGTAGTCGCTGTTGTTGGATTGTTCACTCGGTTGCTGATAATGCTTGAGTCCAGGATCGTCAGATTGGTCCCATCGCTACTGATGCCGCCTCCGAAGTTCTGGGCTAAATTTCCAGCCACCCGCGTATTATTGAGGATCAGCAACTCTGCCGGGTCCGGATCACTGAGGCTCCTTGCGGAACTGATCCCGCCTCCTGAACCGCTTGTGCGGTTATTGTTCAGGCTTGAATCTCTGACAGCCAACCTTCCGCCCAAATTACTAATACCGCCACCACTACTGGTCGTAAGACCATTTTGTGCATCGCCTGCAACATTTCCGTTGATCACTACGTTGGTAACGAAAGCAAAAGGTCTAGGATTAGCTCCATCCCTTTCGAGATCGCGAATGGCAATCGCCCCTCCACTTCTTTGAGCAACATTATTGATCAATCGAGAGTCGCGAACAGTGATTTGGTTTCGGCCAGAATAAATAATGGCTCCACCATTGAAGGCCGCAGAGTTTGCGGTGAAAGAAGTTTCAAATACGAGAATCTCTGCATTAAGGGCCGAGATAGCACCACCGTTACCTTGAGTTGATGTATTGCCGCTAAACGTTGACTGAAGCACATCTAACTCATCGCGTGCAAAGATGGCACCTCCGTTTGTGACAGCGCTGTTATTACTAAACCTCGATCCAGATATGGTGAATTCTTCGCCGGAACTAATTGCCCCTCCAGCGACCTCCGCTTGATTACCAACAAAAGTGCTGTCGGAAAGTAGAATGTTTCCAAACGCGTAAATCGCACCTCCTTCATTGGATGCAGTTGAAGAAAGGAACCGAGACCCCGTGACGGTCAAATTTCCACCGGATTCGTATATCGCGCCACCACTTTCACCCGCTTGGTTGTCAAAGAAAGTGCTATCCGAAATTACAACCTCAGCAAGCTGTTGAGTACGTACGCCGATTGCCGAAGAATGTATGGCGCCTCCATCAACGGAGGCAATTGAGGAGCGAAACACGGACTGCGAGACGTTCAAAGTGCTACGAGATGATCTGCGAATTGCGCCACCGTTCTCTGCACTGTTTTCCAGGAAAAAGCTCCCCTCAATCTCCGCTTCCGTTTCACCCTCGACAGTGATTGCGCCGCCACCGGTCGCAGCTTGGTTGCCCACGAAAGAGGATTCCACAACTCGAAGCCTACCTTGAGAATCTATGGGAATAACAGAACTTATAGCTATCGCGCCTCCCGCTGATGCTGCAGTTGAATCGCGAAACACAGACTGTGACACAGTAAAGCTGGAATTAGGCTCGAGGTTAATTGAACCCCCACGACCCCCAGCTTCGTTTCCAATGAAAGTGGTTTCCACAACACCACCCACGGCGCCCACGATATATATCGCGCCTCCATCTTCTGATGCGCTGGATGAGCGAATCTCTGACCGTCGGATCACCAAACTGCCATCAAAGACAAAAACTGCGCCTCCATCGCCGTCCGTTGCCTGGTTACCAATAAAATCGCTATCCTCAATGACAACTGACCCCAAGGCGTCGTCGTCAAAACCAAAGCCACTACTCCTAAAATTGATGGCACCTCCAGCACGTGCTTGATTGTTGGTAAAAGAAGATCCAAAAATCCGGTATCCACCTTCAATAAAGAAACCGGATAATGCACCCCCAATTCTGGCTTGGTTATTGTCAAAAGA
Source organism: uncultured Pirellulaceae bacterium (assembly GCA_964503615.1). Lineage (GTDB taxonomy): Bacteria > Planctomycetota > Planctomycetia > Pirellulales > Pirellulaceae > CAZDBA01. The sequence goes on along the minus strand of CAZDBA010000064.1, from coordinate 947 downwards.
AGAATCCGTAATCACGACCGAAGTAAACCCACTAAAATCATTGACAGCGATCGCGCCTCCCGCAACTGCTTGGTTTCCAATGAAAGAAGTTCCTTCGATTTCAAGGCGACTTTCGCTAAAGCTCTTATCAGCGTCTAGGTAAATCGCACCTCCACTCCCTGTTGCATTTGAGGAGCGAATCTCAGAGTCTGAGATCAGCAATTCGGTCGTTTCGGCGAAAATTGTACCTCCATCATCTTCAAGGTCGTCGACAGAATTTGCAAAGCCGTTGATTAAGTTCAGGCCTGTTAGTGTCACCTCTTCAGCGCTCTGCCGAGCTACGAAAACTCTTGACTGGTCCTGAGCGTCAATGGTGATGTTGCCGCTGCCGGAAATCAGCAAATCATCCTCAATTTCCAGGTGTCCCAACTGCAGCTGAATCGTCGCATTGGACAATGAGGGGGCAAAGACAATCGTGTCGCCAGTCGCATCACCAGCAGCCGCGTCCCCAAATGCCGCATTGGTATTGGTGGCGATGATCGCCTCGCGCAGGCTGACCAAGCCATCGTGGGCCAACGAATCCTGCGCAGTCGTCACTGTGATTGTCGCCAGCAGGCTTCTTTTTTCTAACAGGTCGTATGACGGCGCCACTGCTTGAGAGGACCTGCGCGATTTGCGTTTGCCCCATCCCAATTTGCTTGTCGTGGCAGTTAAAAAGTTTGAAGCGTATTCGAGTTGTGATTTCATGATGGGATTGATTCCTGAAGAACAAACAAGAACACTTCTAGAATACAATAAGTCGGTTGATTCTAGCAAAGTACTCGATCGAGAGCCCAACAAACCGTAAGGTTTATACAGGGTTTTTGAAAATATCTCAGTTCAACAGTTTGTAACGGTTTAAATGGGGTTTTCGAAAATGTCCGGTCCGACGATTGCGGTGTTGTTGGCGAAGATGTTATCGAAATCAG